>JAFCZY010000246.1 GCA_019314105.1 Deltaproteobacteria bacterium | reverse complement strand
GGAAGCCAGCCATAGGGGTGGGTATCATGAATCGTAAATTTCCCGATTTTATAAGTGCCGTTTTCACAAAAAAAGATGGATTTAGGGGTGAACCCGGTTTCAAGCGCAGCGGCTGCTGTAAAGACCTTCATGGTAGATCCCGGCTCAAATGCATCGGTAACGGCACGGTTTCTGAAGACTATATTATTATACTCTTTGTAATTGTTTGGATTGAATTGCGGGAAATGTGCAATGGCAAGAAGCTCTCCGGTTTTGGGCCTCATCACCAGAGCAATCCCTGATTTTGCTTGATGGGTTTTTACGGTTTTTTCAAGCGTTTGTTCACTGAGAAATTGAATATTTTTATCAATTGTCAGGACAATGGATTTTCCTTTTAGTTCAGCCCTTCTTTTTTTGTCAAGATCAAGAATTTCTCCATTCCCGTCCCGTTTGACTCTGATATTCAAGGCACTGCCTTCCAGAATAGAATTATACTTAAACTCAAGACCTTCAAGCCCGGAATTTTCAGCCCCTGTAAATCCGATGACTTGTGCTGCAAGGTTTCTATTGGGATAAAATCTTTTAGAATCATTTTCAAAATAAATACCCTTTAGATTCAATTGCCGGATTTGATTGGCCTGATCCGGAGGCACTTTTCTGGCTATCCAGGTGAACATGCGCCGGGAGGAAAGTGTGGCTTGAAGTTTTTCCCGGTTAATATTCAGTATGGTTGCCAGTTTTTCAGCAACACTGGCCGGGCTTTTTATTTTTGAAGGACAGGCAGTGATGGATATGGCATCAATACTGGTCGCAAGTTTATTCATGCTTCTGTCCAGAATCTCTCCTCTTTCCCCTTTGATAGTGAGACGTCTGGAATAATCGCTTTCAGCTTTTTGTGCCAGGTCCCGGGCTTTGAAAATCTGGATGTCAAAGGATTTGGCTCCCATAAGAAAAATTGAGGCAACAATTAGAACTTGAATAATTATCAGCCGTTGGTTTATCCCTTTGGTAAAGTTCTTTGACATTAGCCTTCTTCCCCCGGCAGAGAAATTGGCAGATAAATAGTTTGATTCGCTGTGTCCGTTAAAAGGTTTAACCTGGTTTTTGCAATTCGAGTGATTCGGTCACTTGATTTCAACCGGTCTCTTTCAACAGACAAGGCCTTGTGGTAGGATGTGTTTTCTACAAACGCTGCTTGTCCCTTGGATATCCGTAATATGGTCTGGGTGGATTCTGTCCTGATCCAGGTGTAAGCCAAAAGTTCACAAAAGATGATTGAAATAATAATCAACCAGCGAAAGTTTGATTTTTGAGACGGTATTTTCTTGGGGAGGTTGTTTTTAATCGCCATATATCAAACCTTTTGAGCCACTCTTAATTTGGCACTTCTTGCCATGGGATTACGAGCCGTTTCTTCTTTTGTAGGGATCAAAGGTCTTCTGAAAACCGATTTCATCTGTGGAACAAACCCGCATAAACAAATTGGAAGATCCTTTGGGCAGGTACAGCCCTCCTCGAATTTTCGTAATGCTTGTTTTACAATCCGATCTTCAAGGGAATGGAAAGAAATCACACACAGCCGCCCTCCCTTTAAAAGAAGGTCAGGTACGGTTCCCATAAATTTTTCAAGGAGTTCCAGTTCTCTGTTTACTACGATTCTCAGGGCTTGGAAAATTCTTGTTGCAGGATGAATGCGTGCTTTAAATCTATTTTTTGCAGGAATGGTTTCTGTAATGATTTGTGCGAGTTCTAAACTTGTATGAATCGGCGCAGCGCGTCTTTTTCCCACAATTTTTTTTGCAATTCGTCTGGAAAATTTTTCTTCACCAAATTTAAAGAAAATATTTATCAGCTCACTCTCAGGGAATGAATTGATAATTTCAAAGGCTGTCAGATCGTTTCGAATATCCATTCGCATATCCAATGGTTCATTCTTGTTAAAACTAAATCCGCGGTTGCCATTTTTTAACTGGTTCAGTGAAAAGCCTAAGTCAAGGAGTATTGAATTTACACCCTTTATTCCGTTAGCATTCAGAATTTTTGGAAGTTCAGAAAAATTGTTGTGAAATAATTTCACATTTTCTTTAAACGGGTGTAAAATTTTTTCAGCATGTTGAATTGCATCCAAATCCTGATCAATGCCGATCAGTGTCCCTCCAGGAAGTATTGCCTTGATTGTTGCAAGCGCATGACCTGCCCCTCCCAGAGTACAATCCACACAAATGTTTCCGGGTTTAAGGTTCTGGTGCTCGTACACCTCTTGAGGCATTACAGACGTATGCTCAAAGCCCATTGTTACAACCCCAGGGAAGCTATTTCCTCTCTTACTTCCTCTTTTTTAAGTTTCTGCTCCATCTTTTTGTTGACCTTGTCCCATTGGTCACGTGCCCAGATCTCAAAACGATCCAGATTGCCCACAAGAACAATATCTTTTTCAAGATTTGCATATTCTCTTAAACTTTTAGGGATCAGGATACGATCCTGCTTGTCACACAGGCATTCACAGGAGTTGCCGAGGAAAAATCTTCTGAAATCTCCCATGGCACTGCTCTTTGCTGATAAAATCCTGGTTTCAACTTTTTCCCATTCACTAAAAGCATAAGCGTATAAGCAATCATCCTTGTTTGAGACCATAACCCCGTAAATTTTATCCGCCTTCAAGATATTCCTGAACCTTGACGGGATAATTACCCGGCCTTTGGGATCAATTGTATGAAAGGAGCTTGATCGAAACACTTATTTAAGCCTCAGTTAAAAATTGTTAACTCATCCACTTTCCACCACCTTGTTCCACACTTTTACGAAAAATGAGTGCTAAGTCAAGAAAAATAATAATTTTTTTTAATAAATTATTTATATAGGCTATAAAGTAGGTGGGGTTAAGAATCTTTTAAAAAATGGAGTGAAGTGGAGTTATTTGTTAATAAGGTGGGATCAGATCATTGTAGAAATTTTTATTAAAAAGTGATCCAGCTTTTTGGCAGAAACCTTTACGGTCGTCTTCAGCTCCTGTGCAAACAAAGATATTTTGTACTCTTCCAGAAGCCAGAAAAAGGCTTCAATCTGCTGGGATTTTTCAGGCGAAGAGGTGTCAGAAAGGGAGGACAAAAGACTGCTTAGATGGATGGTATATCTTGATAGCTGCAACGCTTTCTTCTCTTCTTTTAAAGGATTGTCAACCGCTCTTTGAGCTCTGATACTGATACAGGTGACATACCGGTGGAGGTCTCTGATTCTTTCAATTGTATAAAGATCAATAAAATTTTGAGGGACAAGATTTTTCAAGTCTTTGAAAAGAGCGGTAATCATATTAAACGGTTTCTTTTTTTTCTGATGGTGAAAGGACAGTTTCTGAATGAGTTCAAAACAGGATTGATAGGCTTGTCCAAGTTCAAGAATGATCTTAATAAATTCCTGTCCGGTATGGTATAGATTTTTTAATTCTTTTCGGGCATGACGTTCAAATTCTTTTTTTGTTCTGATGTTTCTGGCAAACGATGTGGTGGTAATCAGGTTGAATAAAGAATATTGAAACTTTGTCTGACCGTTAAAAAAAGGTGCGATCTGCTTTATCCCGGGATGCGCATTTATATCTTTTTTCAACGCATTGAAATCATTTGGATAACAGATTTGGAAAAGCTTTTTTATCCCCTGATTATGAGAATTTTGCGCAGCCTTCTCTGTCTTGAACAGTCTTAGAGACACCCCTTTATTTTTTGGATCAATTTCGATTTTCAGTCCGGGGTAGCCTTTTTGTGTAAAACCCTTTTCCTGACGTATGATGATAAAGTCTTCAAGGTTTTTAA
>JAFCZY010000245.1 GCA_019314105.1 Deltaproteobacteria bacterium | reverse complement strand
TGTTGATGACCCGGATACATTTGAAATGAATCCGGATTGGCTTGCCGAGCTTTACCAGGTTTTCCACAGAGAATATTGTACGGGTTTTTATTTTAACCAACCCGATGAACAGCTGCCCAATTACAACAACATTCACCAGGGAAAAATCCACAGCTTTATTGGAAAAATAATCGGCAGCACAGAAAATCAAAGTTATACGGTGGGCATTAGAAACAAACTCTGTAGAGGTGATATAATTGAAGTCCTGTCGCCAAAAGGGCGCTCCAAACGGACAAAAATTATAGAGATGCTTGATATGAATAAAAATTCGGTTGATAGTGTCCATCCAAACACACTTGCTGTCCTTACGCTTGAAATTCAATGTCAACCCAATGATATTGTGCGCAAAATATAAGAGAAAGGATCTGAAATGATTAGAAAAGCAATACTTGATGACGTAAATACCATCCATGCCTTACTTCAACTCTATAGTAAAAAAGGAGAGCTTTTAGCCAGGCCGCTTAGCAAACTATACGACCACTTAAGAGACTTCTGGGTATTTGAAGATCCCAAGCAAAAAAAAGTAGTCGGATGCTGTGCACTGCAATTTTGCTGGGAAGACCTGGCAGAAATCCGATCCCTTGCAGTTGACCCTGATTTCACCGGTCGGGGAATTGGCTCCACGCTCACAGAAAGAGCTATCCAGGAAGCGTTTTATTTTAAAATCAAAGACCTTTTCACCCTCACCTACCGACCGATCTTTTTTGAACGGTTCGGATTTTCAACCATTGATAAGAATGTGCTTCCCATTAAAATCTGGGCAGATTGTATCGGTTGTGTCAGCTTCCCCAATTGTGATGAAATTGCCTTGCTGAAGAAATTATAAATATACCATTTTATAGGGAATCGGGGGATGGGTTAAAGTATACGGTTTTGGTAATATATGCTCTTCTGATACGGTCAGCCAGTTTGTATCTGGGTTTAATTCTCGAAGTCTTCCTCCTTCCGAGGGTAACGCATGACTGGTATAATCATATCGAACATTCAAAATGCAGATGAACTTTTTTCGCTGTCTTGCAATCACATAATTTTTGGTAAACCTGTTTTGGGTAATGCCTGCAATGTCAGCCAATTTTTTTATTTCGCTGTCCGGCAATTTGACCAACAGGGATTTTGACACCCCTCTTTCATCAATCCTTAAAAGATTTCTGGATTCACTGGAAGAAACATAAATGGTCGTAATTCCGGGCAGCTGTCTGAAGTATTGAGCAGCAACTATGGCTGCTGTTCTTCTCCCACCGGACAAAATCGGGACCCCATAATATTCAAAAATTTTCTTTTGAAAATCTTCAGCATATTTATCCCCTTTTTCATAAAGATCTTTTGAAATATACCTTAAATCCTTAGCAAGTTCTTCAGACGCCTGGGCAATGGGCCAGTCTATCCTCACATGAAAATGGGTCAGGGCGTATCTTACCTTGGTTCGCTGGTTTCTTTGAATTAACAAAGCATAATCGATGGGGAGCAATGATTTTAACAATGAAAAGAATTCACTGGTCTCAAAAAACTTAAGATTCCGGTTAAAATTCTCCACATTCGGAAAATATTTATGTTTTAATAAATTATTTTTTGTTGTTTTATTGGCATCAAAATACCGAATGTATTTTTTATGTTTTTTGCCGATAAAATCTTCTGAAAAAATAATTAAAAATGAATTTTGTGCATCAAATTCAACTGACGGAATTCTTGCCCGTGGTTTGAGCTCTCTTAATTCGACAAACGGATAGGGTGTTCGTAATCGAAGGAAATTATGATAAGAACTAACAAGAGAATATTCTAACACCTCGTAATAAGACCTTCTAAGTCTTTCTTCCCGGCTCAAACAATCTCTGTGTTTGCAGAATATCACACTATTTTCCTTTTATCGTCTACTCTGGTATTTTATTCCAGGGCAACCACTCCCGGAAGTTTTTTACCTTCCATTAAATGTAAAAAAGCACCGCCGCCTGTTGATATATAGCTGACCTTATCTGCAACATTACATTTTTTTGCAGCAAGCCCGGTATCCCCCCCGCCAACAATAGAAAATGCGGAAGATGCCGCGATAGCATCCGCTATTGTTTGAGTGCCGGATATAAATTTTTCCATTTCAAAAACCCCCATGGGGCCATTCCATACAATGGTTCCTGCATCCTTGATAGCTTTGGCATATCTTAGTGCCGTCTTTGGACCAATATCCAGCGCCATCCATTGATCCGGGATCTGATCTACCAGAACTTCTTTTATCCGGGCATCTTTGTCAAACTTATCCGCACAAACCAAATCCCGGGGAAGCAAAAAATCCTCTCCCTTTTTTTTTGCCTTTTTAACGATATCGGCCGCTGTCTGCAAAAGATCTTCTTCAATCATTGACCCTTTGGTATCAACTCCCTGGCTTTTTAAGAATGTATTGGCCATTGCACCGCCAATGATCAGTTTATCAACAAATTTGAGCATATTCTCCAGAGCGGCAAGCTTTCCGGATACTTTTGCGCCACCAATCACTGCCACCAAGGGTCTTTTAGGATTTTCAACCGAATCGTAATACGATTGAACTTCTTTTTCAAGTAAAAACCCCGCCACAGATTCAGGTGCAAATTTGGGAATACCCGTAACAGATGCCTGATCCCGGTGGGAAACAGCAAAGGCATTATTCACATATACATCACAAAGGCTGGCAAGCTTCTTTGCAAAGGCTTCATTATTCTCTTTTTCTTCAGGGTGAAATCTTAAATTCTCCAGCATCAGAATCTGGCTGTTCTCCAGTTGGCTGACCCTTTTTGAAATATCCTCGCCAATGCAGTCATCTGCAAATAAAACAGGCTTGTCTAAAAGTTGTGACAATCTTTCAGCGACCTTCACCAGACTGAGCTTTGGATCTCTCTTGCCATTGGGTCTGCCCATGTGAGAGGCCAGAATGATTTTTGCCTGTCGTTTGACCAGATATCGGATGAGATCGAGCGTTTCTACTATCCTGTTATCGTCTGTAATATTTAATTTTTCATCAACCGGCACATTATAATCCACCCTGACAAAAACTGTTTTTGACGTTACATCGATATCTCTTACGGATTTCATTGGTTCCTTTATTATTATTTTTTTATTTTGCGGTGTGCCTGTTTTTTGCGGGACCAGCGCTCAAAAAAATTAATGGCCCCAACTTTGCTGCTCCTCTCAATAATTTCTTCTTCCACTTGAATCCCATCTTTTGTAGCCATGGCCTGCTGAAGGCATTTTGTTTTAACGGGACAATGATAAAAACAGTCATCCGGGGTCTGCCTTAACCCCTTATCGGTCATGGGAAATACTTTTTCAAGAATACCGAAACACTCTCGCTTTTCATTGTCTTGATTCATTTAAATTCATCAAATTCTTTATTAAATTTTGATATCATTCCCTGAGCTGCAAAGCTGTAAGACCCTTCATTCCCAATGATCATATGCTCATGCAAAATAATTCCCACATATTTTAATGCAAAAAAAAGCTTTCTTGTGATCTGAATATCACTTTCGGAAGGCTCAACATCTCCGGAAGGATGATTATGAGCAAAAATAACGGCGGCGGCATTATGCTGTAATGCACTGATGATGACTTCCCTTGGGTAAACTGAACTGGTTGTCAATGTTCCGGTAAAAAGGATCTTGGATGTCAACACCCTGTTTTTGGCATCAAGGAAAATACCGGCAAATACTTCTTTTGTTTTATGTCCGATAGTGTGATTCAGATACTCCATCAGGTCCTTGGGATTTTGAACCACATCCTTTGAAATGATTCTGGCTTCAAGGTATCTGTCAGCCACTTCTTTGATCAATCGGATCCCCAGACTGTTTGCTGGTCCCACTCCTTCAATTTCACAGAGAGACTCGTGGCTTGCCGCAAGAACCGCCTGGAACGTCTTAAACCGTTTTAAGAGTAGTTTTGCACTCTGTTTGCAGTCCTTTCTCGGTGTATTCAGAGAAAGGAGCAGCTCTATGACTTCATAATCATGAAATCCTTGAAGGCCGCTTTTCAAAAACTTGTCCCGCAGCCGTTTCCTGTGTCCTTCGCCCTTATGAGTCGATGACTTCTCCGTCTCCATTCTCCTTATCCACAGAAAGATCCTCCTGATTTATATCTTTCTGATCATCTTTCTCCTCTTCAGGAAGCCGTGCAATACCGATTAATTTTTCACCGGATGACAGGTTAATCAGTCTAACACCCTGAGTATTCCTGCTGATCACATTAATGCTTTCATTGGATGTTCGAATCAGCTTCCCTTTATCTGTCACCATCATGAGTTCATCATTATCATCCACAAGGAGCAACGAGACCATTTTACCATTACGCTTTGAGGTCTTAATTGAAAAAACACCTTTTCCCCCACGGCCCTGAATCCTGTAGTCTTCGATGAAAGACCGTTTGCCATATCCGTTTTCAGTCACCGTAAGAAGGGTATCTTCAGATTCCAGGACTGCCATTCCAACAACTTTTGAGGCCTGGTCAATTCTCATTCCACGAACCCCCATAGAACCCCTTGCGGTAGCACGGACATCACCTTCATGAAAACGGATCACTTTACCCCCTTCAGAACCAAGAAAAATAGTCATATCCCCATTGGTTATCCTGGCGGCAATCAACTCATCCCCCTCTGCAAGTTTAACCCCGATCAAACCACCGGATCGCCGTCTTGAATAAGCCATCAGAAGGGTTTTCTTCACCCTTCCTTTTTTAGTGGCCATGACCACATATTTATTCTCAACAAACTTATCAACCGTTAACACAGTGGCAAGTTTTTCACCTTCATCAAAATTTAACAGGTTTACAATGGCCTTTCCAAGACTTGAACGCCCTGCCATGGGCAGTTCATAAACCTTTGACTGATAAACTTTCCCAAAATTGGTAATAAACAGAAAGGTGGCGTGGGTAGATGCAACAAAAAGATGTTCAAGAAAGTCACTCTCTTTTGTTCCCATGGCAGTTTTTCCTTTCCCGCCCCTGTGCTGATTTGTATACAGGGTAATGGGATTTCGTTTGATATACCCGCTTCTGGTCACGGTCACCACCATGTCTTCCTGGGCAATCAAATCTTCGATACTGATTTCAGCTGTGCTTTCGACTATAATTGTACGCCTTTGGTCACCAAATTCTTCATCAAGCTCGGACAATTCATCTTTAATCAGCCTTCGGACCACTTCATCGCTTGAAAGGATCTCATTATACCAGGCAATATCCTTTAAAAGGACATCATATTCGCTGATGATTTTTTCCCTTTCAAGTCCTGTGAGTCTTTGCAACCGCATATCAAGGATTGCCTGGGCCTGAATGGGTGTAAGATTGAATGTGGACATCAACCCGTTTTTGGCCTCTTCAGGAGAACGTGAGGCACGGATCAACGCCACCACCTTATCCAGATGATCCAGGGCAATCTTCAGGCCTTCTAAAATATGGGCCCTTTCTTCTGCCTTTCTTAAATCAAATCTTGTCCTACGGATAATAACGGTTGTACGATGCTTGATAAAATGATTCAGGATCTCTTTTAAGGTTAAAAGTTGTGGCCTGTTATTGACAACAGCAAGGAAGATAATTCCAAAACTGGTCTGCATATTGGTGTGTTTATA
>JAFCZY010000244.1 GCA_019314105.1 Deltaproteobacteria bacterium | reverse complement strand
AATGGGCATTGGTGCGCATGTCCATGGCGGTGCTGTCACTGCCTTTTATGATATGAATTCCTTTCCTGACCTTTGTCAAAGACCATCCCAGGTAATAAGCAAAGGTATAGGACAGTCTTGAGCCGACCACATAGACGGTATGGCTTTTATCCAGAAAATCAATAAACTGGTTCATGGTATTAATATTAATATTTTCATACAAATATTTCAGGTTGTTCAGTTCTTCTAAAATACCTCTGTGAAGGCGATCTGTCCCGGGTTCTTTAATCCCTTTGATGGCAGCTCTTTCAGGAAGAGAAAGGCCTGTGTTGACAAAATCTTTTAATGCCCCCTGGAAATCTGCATATCCTTTGAATCCAAGGGTGCTGACAAACCGAACGACTGTAGCTTCACTGATCTCACAGGTTTCTGCCAGTTCTTTTGTGGTCATGAAAACCGCCTTGGCAGGATTTTGCATGATATAGGTGCCAAGGGCCTGGGCCTTGGGTGTCAGGGAATCTAGCTTGGCTGAAATATCGTTGATAACAGGGTGTGTAGCAGGATCATTCATTATATATTCTTTTCCCTTTTATTATTATAAGCTATTAAATTTAATAAGAATTTACAATAAGTTGGAAACCTTGTCAAGGGGTTATGAAAGAAAAACTATCATTTTTAAATAAAATACTTGACATGATTTCTTTCGTATTGTATTTGCAATGATAGGGAGTACAATAATATAAATCCTAAATTTAAGAGAAAACCAATGTTTTTGAAAAACAAACCCATGTGGGGAAAAAAAACCAAACTTAAATCAAGTTATGATGTGGTTATCATTGGAGGCGGACTTCATAGTCTGGCAACGGCTTATTTTCTTGCAAAGGAACATGGCATCACCGATATCGCGATTATAGAAAAGAATTATATCGGGTTTGGCGGTGCGGGAAGGAATACGGCTATTGTCCGCGCTAATCAGCGGACACAGCACAACGTTCCACTTTACAAGGAAGCCCTTGACCTCTGGCCGGTTCTTACCAAGGACCTGGATTACAATTTAATGTTTAACAATTGCGGCAATTTAAACCTCATGCACAGCGAAGCTGCCATGAAAGCAGCAAGAATGACCATTGCCACAGCCCAGTTCCATGGGGTGGAAAGTCATCTCATTGATGCAAAAGAGGCAAAGGAACTGGTGCCTGCGTTGAATATCTCCGAGAATATTACATTTCCGATTCACGGTGCCATGTTCCATCCGCCCGGGGGTATTGTTCGTCATGATGCCGTGGTCTGGGGGCTTGCCAGAGGAGCAGCCAAAAGAGGCGTCCAGATTCATCAGCAGACTGAAGCTTTGGGTGTTGGAACGAAAAACGGAAAGGTAACTTCCGTGACCACCAGCCGTGGGGTTATTAATACCAAACAGGTATTGATCTCAGCCGGTGGATATTCTGCCGCTTTGATTCATGACATGCTGGGGATCAAACTTCCCATCAGTGTTTTGACCATTCAGGCCATGGTGACCCAACCGTTGAAACCTTTGTTGAATCATGTGGTTTCATCCGGTGCCTACCACTGTTATGCCAACCAGACCCTGAAAGGTGAGATTGCCACCGGTGCCCATATGGACCCGTGGCCTAACTATACGACCTTGAATACGGCTCATTATATTAAGCATCAGGCTGAAGCGCTTTCTGAATTTCTGCCCTGCTTAAGAGGGGTTCGTTTCATGAGAATCTGGGGCGGGCTTGCTGATATGACGCCTGACATGGCACCCATAATGGATGGCAACAACCAGGTTGAAGGATTTTTCATGGATTGTGGTTGGGGATATTTTGGATTTAAATCTTGTTCTGCAGTGGGTAAATACATGGCACAGTATATGGCTGAAAATCAATGCCCTGACATGTTGAAACCCTTTGCCCTGAAACGGTATGAAGAGCATAAACTCATGGGTGAAACGGCAGCACTTGTCAGTTACACCCCAGATAATTAACCGGAAATTAGACATAAGGAGAGAAACAATGGCACTAACAATCACATGTCCAATTTGCGGGAAAAGAAACGGATATGAATTTAAATTCGGTGGAGAGGAAAAGGGTCCGAGACCTGATGAAAAAGATCTGACCCCTAACGCCTGGTGTGACTATGTACATATGAATAAATGTGTTGCAGGTGTTCAGCAGGAGTGGTGGTTTCATAAGGATGGATGCGGGTCGTGGTTTACCATTTACCGGGATACGACTACAAATCTTGAAAAGGAAGTACAGGAGGGCAAAAATGATGAACAGGTTTAATCATCTGCCAACATTGAAAATAAACACAGCCCGGAAAATTGCTTTTATTTATAAAGGGAAAAAATATTATGGTGTTGAAGGTGATACCATTGCAACTGCTTTATATGCAAACGGGGTCAGAATATTTTCAAGAAGTTTGAAATATCACAGACCCAGAGGGCTTTACAGCCTTGATGGTGAATGCAGTAATACCTGTATGGAAGTGGATGGTATTCCCAATGTCAGGTGTGAAAATACCTTGCTTGAAGATGGAATGGTTATTAAAGAACAGAATGTAAAAGGTTCTGCTGAAAATGACTACTTGTCTTTCATTGACAAACTGGACTGGATGATGCCCGCAGGGTTTTATTATAATACCATGCATAAACCGGCTAAAATTTGGCCTATTGCCATGAAACAGATCCGGAAAGCCGCAGGGCTTGGGAAGCTTGCGCCTGATTTTGAAATGCTGGGTAAATACGATGAAATTTTTCCTGCTGCAGATGTCTGCGTTATTGGTGGCGGACCTTCTGGAATGATGGCGGCTATTGCTGCAGCCAAAAAAGGGTTGCGGGTTATCCTGATGGAATCCCGTCCATGGCTGGGCGGATTTTTTGAATACCGGTCAAGGGAATATAAAAATCGTCAGACGCTCCATGACAGGGCACAATACCTTGCAAAAGAAGTGGAAGCACTTGAAAACATCAGAGTGTTGACCCATACGTCGGTCGTGGGGACCTATAATAATAACCTGATCACCGGATTTCAGATTGGTAAAGAAAAGGATGCCTTTGATCAACGGTATATTGAAATCAGGGCCAAAAGTGTGGTGGTAGCCACGGGCTGTATTGAACGACCTCTGATTTTTGATCATAATGAGCGACCAGGTGTCATGCAGATTGCATGTGCTTTGCGGCTTGCAAAGACATATGGAATTCTGCCCGGTAAAAAAGCTGTCTTCAGCATCGGTCATGACCTGGGTCTTGAAGCTGCCTTGGAACTCCATGACATGGGACTTTCTATTTCCTGTATTGCAGATATCCGGGAAGACGGACAGGATCCTGTTCTTGTAAAGAGGATAGAGGATAAAAGAATACCGTTGCTTAAAGGCTGGGTGGCTACTAAAGTCCATGGCAGCAAAAAAGTTAAAAAAGTCAGTATTTCAGGTGTTGACGGTCTTGTTTCCAAAACATTGTCATGTGATCTTCTGGTCGCATCAGCCGGCATGACTCCGGTTACAGGGCCTATTACCGTGGCTCAGGGAAAACTCAAATATGATTCCTATACCGGTTTTTTCCTGCCGGATCAATTACCGGGGAAAATGCATGTTGCAGGACGATTGCTGGGGCTTGATGATCCAATTTCTATTGAAACATCCGGGACACTGGCAGGGTTAAAGGCTGCCTTTGACTGTGAAAATTGTTCCATTCAGGAAATCGGGGATATTAAAAAAGAATTGGAAACTCTTCCAGGGCCTGCAAGGGGAACGAAGCTTGTGATTGCTCCCGTGAAAGGTCGTAAGAGTTTTATCTGTTTTGATGAAGACACCACTATTAAA
>JAFCZY010000243.1 GCA_019314105.1 Deltaproteobacteria bacterium | reverse complement strand
TCAAATCCTGACATGGCCTATGATTATATTCGGGATTATGCCCAGGAACTGAATAAAAATATTATCCAACAACATATCGAGCTCTATGTAAATGATTTTTCCAAAAATATCGGAGAAAAAGGAGAAGCTGCCATCACCACATTTTTTGAAAAGGCCAGGGCTTCAGGATTGATTAAAAAATCCGGTAATTCTCTGTTTGCCTGTTGATATGAACGATAAGAAACACATCCAAAAAGATTTCATCCAAACCATTGCCAAAACCATTGAAGACTTTGGAATGCTTGAAAATAAGGATACGGTCCTGGTGGCAGTATCCGGCGGTCCGGATTCTGTTGCCCTGGTATTGTCCCTATTGGCCCTTAAAGAAAAATATACCATAAAAACAGGGATTGCCCACTTGAACCACATGCTTCGAGGAGAGGAATCCTTAAGAGATGAAGCCTTTGTCAAAGAACTGGCCCGCAAGCTGGATCTGCCGTTCCATGAAGAGCAAAAAAATGTAAGGGCTTATGCAGAAAATCATCGATTATCCGTTGAAGAGGCTGGACGGGAAACCAGATATCGGTTTTTTGAATTTATTGCAGAAAAGTATGGATACACAAAAATTGCCACGGGTCACAACAAAGACGATAATGCCGAGCTGGTATTGATGAATTTATTAAGGGGTGCCGGCCCCAAAGGGCTTTCAGGAATCCCGCCCTTACGGGACGGCAGATATATCAGGCCCTTAATCCGAGTGTCTAAAAATAAAATTCTTGATTTTTTAACGTCTAAGAACCAGACCTGCGTACTTGATTCTTCAAATACAGACATGGCCTATTTAAGGAACAGAATCAGACACAAACTGCTTCCTCATCTTCAGTCGGAATACAACCCCGAAATTATTGATGCGCTGGACAGGCTAAGCCATATATTAAGACAGGAAGAAATGTTTTGGGATTCTGAAACTAAAGTACACTTTAACAACTGTCTGATCAAAACCGAACCGTTTTGCCTTACATTTTCAAAACCCTTGATGTCAAACATCCATCCGGCTCTTTTAAACCGGGTATTGAGAAAAGCAATCAAAACAATCAAAAAAGATTTAAAGCGCATTTCCCTTGCCCATATAAATGATATTGTTGACTTTTGTTTTAATACGCCTTCAGGCCTCAGCCTGGACCTGCCTGGTCAAATCAGGGTTTACAAAAACCATGATATGATTATTATTAGAAAAGAAGATAAACCCTTAAGGGACGTCGGGAAAAAAGAGAAACAATTAAGGCAGGCGGCACTCAAAAAACAAGGAACATAAAGCTAAAACTTTTTCTTGTATATTCATATTTCATGTTTATATATTAGATAGTTTTGAATAAGAATAAAGAAAGGAAAAATCTTGAATCAATTTTATAAAAATATTTCCCTGTGGCTGGTAATCGTTCTGATGATGGTCATGCTCTACAACATCTTCAATCAGCAACAGGTTGGGGGGCAAGTGGATGTCGGATATTCAGAATTCCTTGCAATGGTTGAAGACGGACGTATTAAGAGTGTAGTGATCCAGGGGCAGGATCTGTATTTAACCGACGAGCGGGGTACCAGATATAAAAGTTTTGCACCGGATGACGGAGAACTGATCAGTTTCCTGCGTTCCAAAGACGTTGCTATAAAAGCCAAACCCCCGGCTGAAAACTCCTGGTTTATGTCCATCATCGTATCCTGGCTGCCCATGGTTGTCCTCATTGGTGTATGGATCTTTTTTATGCGCCAGATGCAGGGAGGTGCCGGCGGCGGGAAAGCCATGTCCTTCGGGAAAAGCCGGGCAAGACTGTTGGATGACAAAGGAGAAAAAGTTACCTTTGCCAATGTTCAGGGGATTGATGAAGCCAAAGAAGAATTGGCCGAGATAGTTGATTTTTTAAAAAACCCTGAAAAATATACCCGGCTTGGGGGACGTATCCCCAAAGGTGTGTTGATGTTGGGAAATCCCGGAACCGGGAAGACGCTTCTTTCAAGAGCCGTTGCCGGTGAGGCCGATGTGCCGTTTTTTACCATCAGCGGGTCTGATTTTGTTGAAATGTTTGTGGGTGTCGGTGCTTCAAGAGTAAGAGATCTATTTGCTCAGGGCAAAAAGAATGCACCCTGTATTATCTTTATTGATGAGATTGATGCTGTTGGACGTCAAAGAGGTGCCGGCCTGGGCGGAGGCCATGATGAAAGAGAACAGACCCTGAACCAGCTGCTTGTTGAAATGGACGGATTTGAATCCAATGAAGGGGTTATCCTTATGGCCGCCACCAACCGGGCAGATGTACTTGATCCGGCCCTGCTCCGGCCGGGACGGTTTGACCGTCAGGTCGTGGTGGATATGCCCGATATTAAAGGCCGTGAAGGTATTTTAAGGGTTCATATGAAAAAAACCCCTTTGAGCAATGATGTTGACCCGGCGATTCTGGCAAAGGGAACCCCTGGATTTTCCGGTGCTGATCTTGAAAACCTCGTAAATGAAGCAGCACTTCTGGCTGCTAAGAGTGACCATGAAAAATTGACCATGAAAGATTTTGAAGATTCAAAAGACAAAGTTTACATGGGACTTGAAAGAAAATCCAAGGTTATCAAGGAAGAAGAGAAAAAAACCACTGCTTATCATGAAGGGGGCCATGCGCTTGTAGCAAGATTTCTGCCACACACCGATGCTGTTAATAAAATCACCATTATTCCCAGGGGCAGGGCTGCCGGTGTCACATGGTTTCTTCCCGAAGAAGGGGATTTTAAATATAAAGATCAGCTTGAAAATGAACTTGCCATTGCCTTTGGCGGCCGTGTAGCTGAAGAGCTCATTTTCAAAAGAATCAGTACGGGTGCATCCAATGACATCAAACAGGCCACCAAGCTTGCCAACAGTATGGTCAGAACATTCGGCATGAGTGATAACCTGACGCTCCTTTCCTATGAAGACCATTCGGACAATATTTTCATTGGCCGGGAAATGACCCAGGCCAAAGCTTACTCAGAAGAAACAGCTCGAAAGATTGATGCTGAGGTTGCTTTGATAGTTGACCGGGCATACCAGGCCGCTAAAGAAATACTTAAAGAAAATATTGAGTTGCTTCACGCATTAACCGCCCTGCTCATTGAAAAAGAGACGGTTCTGGGACCGGAACTCGATGACCTGATTGCATCCATTCGACCTGATTTTGATTTTTTCGGCAAAAAGAACATATATACACAGCCGAAACAGTCTGCTGAACCTGAAGATCAAAACAAGTCCGAGGGAAACGACAAGGACAACAGTGAAACTGTTGATTCTGAAACGGACGATACAGAGGGCCAGACGCCTGAGTAAAAGGATATTTTATGCCGCCATTCACACTTGAATTCGACAGATACCGCCTCGAACTGGGACCTGAAACCTGTATTATGGGAATTTTAAATGTAACGCCGGATTCCTTTTCCGATGGCGGCAAATTCAACACCTTTGAAACAGCAGTTGAACAGGGCATACGCCTTGTGGAAAACGGAGCGCATATCCTTGATATTGGCGGAGAATCAACAAAGCCCTTTGCAACAACAGTCTCGGAACAGGAAGAACTTGACCGGGTCATACCGGTCATTGAAAATCTGTCAAAACAAATTAATATTCCTATTTCCATTGATACGGTAAAATCCGTTGTTGCAAAAGAGGCGCTCAATGCTGGTGCAACCATCATCAACGATATCTCTGCATTTGAAAAAGATCCTGCCATGGCCGATCTTGCCGCCCGAATGGATGTGCCTGTGGTGCTGATGCACATGAAGGGAACCCCTGAAACCATGCAGGTAAACCCCGAGTATGATAATTTGA
>JAFCZY010000242.1 GCA_019314105.1 Deltaproteobacteria bacterium | reverse complement strand
GGATCGTTTTATTTTCTGTACAATGGCGGTAAAGTCAACTGCACCCGTTGTTACTCCTTCAAAAAGAACGATTTCAACGCCGCCGAGTTTTTCAAAGTTTTTCCTGGCAAGTTCCATCTGGCCTTTTCCATAGTCGCCTTTGTCATGGATCAGGGCAACTGTTTTTACTTTTAGATTGTTTTTAGCATAAGCTGTCATCAGAGCGGCTTGTGCACCGTCATAGGAAATGGTTCTAAAGAAATTGGGATGTTCACCTGTAAGGGTCAAATCATCAGTGGTGGCTGACGCAGAGGCAAGTAAAATGTTTGCATCCTTATAGATTTTGTTGGCTGCAATGGTTGCACCGGAGCAGGTATGGCCGATCACCATTTGTGCGCCATCCGATACCAGTTTAGTGGCAACGTTTACTGCGATTTCCGGCTTGCAGACATCATCACCGATCAGCAATTCCACTTTTTTGTTTAAAATACCGCCTTTGGCGTTAATGTCTTCAACTGCAATCTCAATACCCCTTAATCCGGAGATCCCATAGGGTGCCAGGTCACCGGAAATAGCAGCGCCGACACCAATTTTGACTGTATCACCGGCAAAGCCTGGTGCTGCAAAGACAATCATTATTAATAATGCAAGTGCTAAAGTTTTGAAAAAAGATTTCATTTTTTACTCTCCTTTAAAATTAAATTACTGATTAATACAGCATAACTACAATTATAATAATAAGTTTTGCAACTATAAAAAGAACGCTTTCCATAGTCAAGCAAAAAAATAGGCGTTGATCTTCTATATGGCTACCGTTTTTTTAAAGCAGCCCCCATCCTTTCCAATCCCTTTTCAAGTACAGATCTGGGACATCCGAAATTTAGGCGTACAAACCCCTTTTGACCGAAAAAATTTCCATCGGAAAGTCCAACGCCTGCCTGTTCAAAGAAAAGAACGGGATCTTCAAGCCCTGTGTCCTTGACATCAATCCAGGCAAGATAGGTGGATTCAATGGGGTTAAGTTTACACCCCGGCAGTTTAGAAACACGATCCTGGACAATATCCCGGTTCTTTCTCAGGTAAATAATTAACTGGGAAAGCCATTCATCGCATTCTTTATAGGCTGCTTTGGCGGCAAAAAGTCCCAGAAGATTTACATTCGGTATCAGGCCTTGTAATCTGGATTTAAATTTATTTCTTAAATCTTCATCCGGGATGATAACAAAAGAACACCCAAGACCCGGAATATTATAGGTTTTAGACGGTGCCATCAAAGTGATGGTTTGATTTGCTGCTGTTTGCGATACGGTTGCGGTCGGGATATGGCACTTGTCTTTATCCAGTACAAAATCACTATGGATTTCATCTGAGCAGATGACAACATCATTTGCAGCACACAGGTCTACTATCCGGTTGATTTCCTTTTTGGTAAAAACAGTGCCGCAAGGATTGTAAGGACTGCAAAACATAAAAAGTCCGGTATTTTCTTTCAATTCTTTTTCAAGGGCAACAAAATCAAGGGTTGCCCGCTGGTTGATATCGATCATGGGAACGGTAACCAGTTTTTCCCCACAGTTTTCGGGTGCTGCAAAAAATGGCGGATATATGGGGCTTGTGGTGACAATTTTATCTTGTGGCCCGCCAAAGGTTGCGCAGGCAACGTTCAAGGCGCAGACAACGCCGGGAACCCATAGGATCCATTCTTTTTCGATTTTCCAGTTATAGAGCTTGTCTAATTTCGCAATGACGGTATCATTGAGTCCGTCAGGGATAACAGTATATCCTAAAATTCCATGGTCAATGCTTTGTTGAAGGGTATCCAAAATAGCGGGCGGGGCTTTAAAATCCATGTCTGCCACCCACATGGGGATAATATCTCTGCCTTCATGTTTTTCCCATTTCAAAGAAGAGGTGCCGGTCCGATCAATTATGTCATCAAAATTATATTCCATATGGATTCTCATGCTCCTGATTAGTTTAATGCTAAATATAAAATGGAACATATTAACATATATATTTGATAATGGGTTTAATAAATAATTGCGGGAAAGGTTCAAAATATTGTATGCTACATGGCTGAATGAGATAGAGAATTTAAGCTTTACCTGTGTGGGATAAATAATAAGGTTGCATTATGAAGACGAATGAGAAAATTGATCGTATCCGAAAATTGATGAAAGACGGTAATATCGCCGCCGTAATTATTCCAAGTGATGATCCCCATAAAAGTGAATATGTCACTGAATACTGGCAGGCAAGAAAGTGGCTCACCGGGTTTTCAGGCTCGGCCGGAATGGCGGTTATCACGCTTGAACACGCTATTTTATGGACAGATTTTAGATACTATATCCAGGCAGACAAACAAATTTCAGGTTCCTGGTTTGAGTTGTATAAAATGGGGGAGCCGGATGTCCCGACGGTTCAAAAATGGCTGATGAATACGCTGAACCCCGGGGATATCGTCGGTATGGATGGAAATGTATTCAGTGTGGCGGATATTAAAAAATATAAACGCCAATTTGAGGCCAAAGAGATTTTATTGAACACAGATATTGATTTTATCAAAGAGCTCTGGACAGACAGACCCGCTATGCCGAAGTCACCGGCTTTTTCTCTGTCAGAAGAATATACCGGGAAAAGCAGGAAGAATAAACTCAAGGAAATTCAGAACCAGATGGATGAGTTGGATGCCACTTATCATTTAATGGCAACCCTTGACGATATCGCCTGGACGTTGAATCTTCGGGGAAAAGACGTTCATACAAATCCTGTTAATATCGCTTTTGTATTGATGTCCCCTAAAAAAGTGTCTCTGTTTATCAGCGATGGGAAAATTGATCATACGCTTGCCAAAGAGTTAAATCAGGATGGTATCGATATCGCTGGATATGAAGATATTTATACTGCCTTATCGAAACTTCAGGAAACTAAAACAATTCTGATAGATCCTGAAAATACCAATTACAGATTGTATCAGTCCATCAATAAAAAATGTAAGATTATTGAAGAATCCAATCCGGCTATTGCACTTAAAGCCATAAAAAATGATATTGAGATCGCTCATTTGAGACAGACGTTGATAAAAGATGGCGTGGCCGTCGTAAACTTTCTCTTCTGGCTAGACCATCAGAATGAAGATGCTCAGATTACCGAACAATCCGTTGCCGATAAGCTTTATCTGTTTCGAAAGGAGCAGGAATTTTTTATTGATAATAGTTTTGATCCGATCATGGCCTATCAGGATCATTCAGCCATGTGTCATTATTCAGCGACCAAAGAAACAGATGTGGTTATTGGTAACAATGGTATGTTTTTAACAGATTCCGGCGGAAATTATTTGACCGGTACCACGGATATTACCCGAACCATTTGCCGGGGAAATCCGTCAAAACAGGAAATAACAGATTACACCCTGGTATTGAAAGGTCATATTGCTGTGGCTACAACCCTGTTTCCCAAGGGCACCAGAGGATTTCAGATTGATACGCTGTCACGGCAGTATTTATGGCAGCAGGGACTGGATTTCGGACATGGCACCGGGCATGGCGTGGGATTCTTTTTATGTGTCCACGAAGGCCCGGCAAGAATAAGCCCCCATCCCATTGATGTCAAACTTGAAAAAGGCATGGTACTGACCAATGAGCCCGGAGTTTACAGGGAAGGCGCTTACGGCATCCGGCTGGAAAATATGATTCTTGTGGATCAGGCCTTTGAGAATGAATTTGGAACCTTTATGAAATTTGAGACCCTGACAATTTGCCATTTTGAAAGAACTTTAATTGACAGGGAAATGCTGTCAGAAGAAGAAAAAGACTGGATTAATACCTATCATGCCAGGGTGTATGAGACATTATCCCCCCA
>JAFCZY010000477.1 GCA_019314105.1 Deltaproteobacteria bacterium | reverse complement strand
GGGGATGGCAATATCGCAACCATCTTTTTGATTATAAAATCTGGGGAAACTTTCCCGAAGCAGAAGAGGAATATATCCTCGAGGTATCTGAAAAACCTATTGCAGATATTCCACAATCCATTGTTTCCCAGATGGAAGTGGGAGATAGAGTTTATATTGCCGGAAGGCTTCTTAAGATTTTGAAAATTGATACAGGCGAACCAAAGAAAGTGCTGGCAAGGCCTGCCAGAGGTCAGGACGAAAAGCAACTGGCCTGGATCGGTATGGGTGCCCATATTTCCTATGAAGTGGCAAAGGCCATGGGCAATATCCTTACGACAGGTAAAATTGAAGATAAAACCTGTCTCTTTGCCAGAACCAAAAAGCTCTTCCTCATGGCGATTAAACAGAATGAAAAAAAGGTTGTTCTGGAAAATGGCATTGAGATTGTGCCCGGCAAAAAAGCCCCTTTTCGTTATCGTACATTTCTGGGTGCTGCCGGTAATCTGGTGCTGGAGTGGAGTATCAGGGAGAACCTTAAGGATGATGACCTGTTTATAACATCTGATGAGATCGGCCTGGAATGCTCACACTGGATCAGGTTTGAGGATATGAAACTGCCGGTAGACAGAGAAGAGTTCCAAACCTGGGTCAAAAGGCATGTTAAAATACTGGGCAGTCTGATTCCTTTGAATCTGTTCTGTAAAACCCTGCCAGGATTCCTTTGAATCTGTTCTGTAAAACCCTGCCAGAGGATCTGCTCATTCAGGAATTGACGGATTTTCTTTTTGACCACCGGGTGGCACGTATATTTGCCCATTATCTTGAGACATCATCAAAAATTATTTCAGGTGACAGGGCAAATCTTGTCCTTGAGACTCCTGTTCGGGAAATCCTGGAACCCTGCGCCATTGATATCATGCCCGGGGATTCTTTATTGGATATGGAAAAAGAAAAAAGCAGGCAAGATGGAGTTAAAAAAGCTTGCAGTTTTCTCCATGCAGATCAATGCAGGCAGCCTTGCCTTGATATAAACCATGCTGCCACTCTCACCGCCACCATGGTCAGTGAATATTTTTTTCATGCACAATGCCAAAGGCGGTTTTGTTTTAAATTTCTTGGCCTGGATTCCCTGGTCCAAATACGCGATGCCCTAAATCATGATAAGTTTAGAACCCTTTCCATGGATCGAGGAATTCTCCATGAAAAACAGGTACTGGGAGATCTGAAGGAACAAGGGGCAACCCTCATCTCCATGAAAAATAGAGGAACGCATGATTCGCGGTTCAACGCTTTTCTGGAACAGTTAAATACGTTGATTCCAACGATCACATCCCATGATATTAATAGGGCAAAACCTGTTTTTTTTTCACAATGCCTGCTCAAAGTGGACGATTTGGGGCCTGCCGGCTTGGATCAGGACAGTTTGGATCAGGCCAGCTTAAATATGAAAGGGACAGGTATTCCTGATCTTCTTATTTTATCTGTAAAAGAGGTTAAAGGGAAAAAAAGAGTTGTAATTGAAGTGGGAGATATTAAAAGCAGCACATCCCCGCGGTTTCATCATAAATGGCAGGTTGCATTTTATGCATGGCTTTTGGAAAAAATAATAAATTTTCATGGCATTTCAGCCACCGTGGCAGAGACAGGTTTTTTAATTACCCGTTCTTCCGGGACATGGCATTTCAGCCACCGTGGCAGAGACAGGTTTTTTAATTACCCGTTCTTCCGGGAAAAGCACACAATATGAAAAGCACAGGTTTGATCTTAAAGCTTATCTGGCGGCTTTCCCCATGCTTTTTGAAACCATTCACTCTTTTTTATCTCAACCGCCATCAGCAGCGGCTCACAGGCTCCAATCCCATTGTGTGTCCTGTGACTGGTATATAGTGTGCTATCATAATGCCCTTGAAAACGAAGATATACAATTCCTGCCCGGATTAACCCTGGGAGAATTATTGAAATTGCGGAAAATGGGATGCGCTACTATTGCCCAAACCCACGCAGTCCTTGAAAAAGTATCCTCTGATATTAAAAAAAATCATAGGGCTGAAGATCTTGAGGGTGTGGAAACAGGCTTTATTTTAGAACAGAAAAAACAGGTTTTGGGACGTTGCGCCGCTTTTTTAAAAAATCAAATTTTTCTGGTAAAAAAAAATACCCGGCTTTTCCCCTCTAATATTTCCCAGGTCTTTTTTATCCATTTAAGGAAAGATCCTTTGACCGGACTTCCATGTGCTCTTGGATTGCAGGTGATGGATATGATTGATCCTTTGGGTACTCCGATTGAACCCCATGTGTGGATAATGGAAAACGATCAGGAACGAAGACAAGCATGGCAGGAATTTATCGACCTGATTTCAAATTTATGGGAAAAGAGCATATCAAATGGCAAAGGCCCCCATATTTTTCATTTTGGTTCAGGTACCCGGCTGGATCTTCTTCAATGGAGGGATGCTGAACAAGGAAAGAAACCCAGGTTTTTATGGCAGACCCAGCCCAGCCCGTGGACAGATCTGCGAAAAGTTTTTAAGTCTCATTTTTACATGCCCGCCCCCGGGATTGTTTCTTTGTTTGCCCTGGGTCATGTGTTTGGGTGCAATGCTGGAGTTGACCATCCCGAAACTCTGTTCCATCATCATGGGGCTGACGGTTTAAAATTATCCGGGCTTAAATCAATGGTTGAATCCAGCCTTTCCGGTTTAAAATTATCCGGGCTTAAATCAATGGTTGAATCCAGCCTTTCCATTATGGTTGAACTATACGCAAAGGCCTGTTCTTATCTGGAAAGTCAATGGATACAGGAATGGGATGCAAATTTGCAAGATATAAGCTTGCAGAAAAACGCCAGGGTTTTATCGTATCTCAGATTCATCAAAGAGGAGCAACGATTACAGGAGGATAATACATTAGCACTCCAGGAACTGACACTCCGGGAAAGGATGCTGCGATTCAGGGCCATTGGGTACTTAAGCTTTGTTTATACA
>JAFCZY010000241.1 GCA_019314105.1 Deltaproteobacteria bacterium | reverse complement strand
CCTTTTATATTTAATCTTTTTATTGCAACAATAGATAAATATTGTATTTTATGATATTAAACACCCAAAAATGATGCAATAAATTGAAATGAAAAAGGAGATTGCGATGACGTCCATTCCAAAGACTCAATTTGATGATTTATCTCTGGTCAGGCAAGGTAAAGTCCGGGATATATTTGACACGGGAGACTCTTTATTAATGGTAACCACCGACAGGCTTTCGGCTTTTGATGTTGTCCTGCCGGATATTATCCCTGACAAGGGGAAAGTGTTAAATCAAATTTCCGTATTCTGGTTCAAACAAATGGAAACTATTGTTAAGAATCATATTATCACGACCCATGTAAATGAGTATCCTGAAAAATTCAAACCGTATTCAAAGGCTTTGGATAAACGTAGCATGCTGGTAAAAAAAGCGGAACCACTTCCGGTTGAATGCATTGTAAGGGGTTACATAACAGGATCAGGTTGGAGTTCTTACCAGAAAGAAGGCCATGTCTGCGGGATTAAATTGCCAGAAGGGTTGAAAGAATCGGACAAACTGAAAAAACCACTTTTTACACCCTCTACCAAAGCAGACGTAGGGGATCATGATATCAATATCAGCTTTGATGAAGCCGTTAAGTTGATTGGCAGTGAAAAAGCAGAAGAACTTAAGCGCTTAAGCCTTGAAATATACAAAAAAGGGGCTGAATATGCCCTCTCCAAAGGCATTATTATTGCCGATACCAAATTTGAATTTGGGATTTTAGATGGGGAAATTATCCTTATTGATGAAATCCTCACCCCGGATTCATCCAGATTCTGGCCTTTAAATGACTATGAGCCCGGAAGAGGGCAAAACAGCTTTGATAAGCAATATGTCAGGGACTGGCTCATTAACTCAGGGTGGGATAAAAAACATCCGGGACCAACGCTTCCTCAAGAAGTGATTGACAGGACATCAAAAACCTATAAAGACATTTTCACACGGTTGACAGGCGAGAATGTCTGATCTTTTGTGCGAAATAAATGTGTCTGATATTGATCTGACAGATAAACGGTATAAAATTTCATTTTCAGAAGATGATATCACCTTTCTTGCATACTCAATTAAGGAAACAGGCCTGGTTTTTCCTCCGGTTGTCAGACCGTTGTCAAATAATAATTTTATCATTGTTTCAGGGTTTAATCGGGTCAGGGCCCTAATTTATAATAATCGGGCCTACGACAATGAAACAAAAATACTTGTATATAAAACAAAATCGGATGCTACGGACTATTCTTGTCTTATAAAATCTATAACAGCTCTTGCCTTTACAAGACCGTTAACTCATTCTGAACTCATTCTAAGCACCAGACGTCTTTATCGATTTTTAGACAAGGAAGAGATTGCAGAAAAATCTTCCGCCATTTTTAACACAAAACTTACTGTCCGCTTTATAGGAGATTTGTTGACCCTTAGTGCGTTGCCTGATCCAGCTTTGGCGTTAATTCATTCAGGCAATTTGTCTTTCAACTCGGCAAAGAGAATAGCATCATATGACAAAGAGACCATAAAGACTTTTTTAAAAATTTTTTCAAACATTAAAGCCTCCAATAATATACAACTTGAAATTATCCTGCATATAAGGGAAATGACAGCCAGAGATACTATTAAACCGGATAATTTGTTCAATCATCAAGAAATACAGAATATTCTTTTTGATAAAAACAAAGACCCGGGATTAAAAACCAAAGCGTTACGAACATGGCTCTTTGAACAACGATTTCCAACTATTTTTAAGACGCGACAAATGGTTCGGAAAAAAATCACATCACTAAAATTTAGTCATAATATTAAATTTTTACCCCCACAAAACTTTGAAAGTCAAAACGTCTCCATCTCTTTTACAGCCAAGAATTATACTGAATTTGAGACCAGTGTTCAGTGTCTTCATGCTGCCTTGGAAAATAAGGAACTGAAAGAAATTTTTAATCCATGAAAATTGATACGCTTTTTATTGATAAAGCCATCACCAGGAATTTTGAAACTGATTATCTGATATCCAGGCTTAAAACTGATCCCCAATGGGTGGAAGATTCAAAAGCCGTCTATGATTTTATCAATGATGCGGATGATCCCGTCTCAAAGGCGAAAAAGACGCTCTATATTACCCAGAACAAAGGCGCGGTTATCAGGGAGTGTCCAGGAACCCGTTTTTATACCTGTTGTGATTATACTATTCTTCATACTGGTACATTTTGTACCATGGATTGCTCGTATTGCATTCTTCAGGCCTATTTTCATCCCCCTGTTCTGCAATATTTTGCGGGACTTGAAACGCTTGCCCTTAATCTTGAGAAAATGTTCACCCAAAATAAAATATTCAGAATTGGAACAGGAGAATACACAGACTCTCTTATCTGGGAAAAAATCAGCCCTCAGCCAAAATTTCTGGTTGAAACATTTGCAAGCCAAAACAATTGCCTTTTGGAACTCAAAACCAAAACCGTTAATATAGACTCTTTGCTTTCCCTTGATCACAATGGCAAAACCGTTATTGCCTGGTCATTGAACACACCGGATATTATTCGTTCCGAAGAGAAAGGTACATCATCGCTTAAAGCCCGTCTTGAGGCAGCACGGCGTGTCGAATCAAAGGGGTATAAACTCGCATTTCATTTTGATCCGCTGGTGATTTATCCAGGATGCGAGATTCAATATAAGAAAGTGATAAAACAAATCTTCGAACATGTCCGGCCTGAAAATATTGTATGGATCAGCATCGGTACGTTCCGGTTCATGCCTGGATTAAAACAGATCATTGAAAAACGATTCACTGATTCAACCATCTGTTATGGCGAATTTATCCTTGGGCTTGATAATAAGATGAGATATTTCAAGCCCTTGAGAATAAAACTGTATAAACAAATTATTTCATGCATAAAAGAATATGCCCCGAACCTGGCCGTATATTTTTGCATGGAAGACGAAGAAGTCTGGGAAAAATGTATGGGATTCTTCCCCAAAAATGAAGGACAGCTTGGACATTACTTAGATAAAAGTGCGGTAGCCCATTGCAGTTTAAATCCTCATTTTTTGTAACCAAAAGGAGCTTATGAAAGTTGCTTTAATTGTCAATCCTTACGCAGGTGGGGGAAATGGTGAAAAACTGCTGCCGTTGATTGAGAAAAAACTTTCTTTAAACCGTATTGACTACCACCCCTATCTTTCCCTTTACCATGGACATATTCTCAAAATTACCTCCGAGCTTAAAATAAAAGACTATGATGCCATTATTTCCATCGGCGGTGATGGAACCAATTTTTATGTTTTAAACGGTCTTTTAGCCAATTTTAAACCCAAAGAACTTCCCCCTCTTGGTATCATCCCTATCGGTTCTGGGAACTCTTTTGCCAAAGATTTAAATATCCACCATTATGAGGATGGCATCAGATCAATTGTTGAAAATAATCCAAGATGGATAGATGTCTGCTCTTTTACACAGGCCAAAAAAAAATTCTATTTTGTAAATCTGGCCGGGTTGGGATTTGTCACGGATGTGGCAAAAACAGCTCAGAAATTCAAATGTTTTAATGATTTTTCTTATATTATCGGTGTGTTTTACAGGACTGCAAAACTCTATTTCCATTATATGGAGCTTGAAATTGATGGGAAAATGATATCCGGAGAAAATTGTTTTGTTGAGTTTTGTAACTCACGGTATACCGGTGGGAATATGATGATGGCTCCTGATGCTAAAATTGATGACGGTTACATGGATATTATTGTTGCAGGCAAATTGTCACGAACCAGTCTTTTGGCAACCCTGCCAAAAATTTTTAAAGGAACTCATATCGAACATCCTTTGGTAAAATGCTTCAAGGCTA
>JAFCZY010000240.1 GCA_019314105.1 Deltaproteobacteria bacterium | reverse complement strand
ATACCCACACTGGCGGCAACTGCTCTTTCCCTGAAATGTGCACCGGGAATGATCGCATAGAAAGCCGGAACCTCAAGCGTTTCATGCTTGGTGCGAATGGCCATAATCTGATACCCTCTTTTATCAAGCGCATGAATCAGATTTTCCACCTCGGTTTTAATGTTATTGTTTGAAAGATCGGGTAAGGTATCTATGTTGATTATTTTTTCAGGACGGGTGATAAATCGGGCATCTTCAATATTTGTAAATTTTGGCAGACCGCTGGCCACATAATTGGACCCTGAATTAAAATCTCCGGCAAGCTGGGCTGTTTCTGTAAGCGCTCGGCTCATAGCCTTTTCAGGGTCGGGTGACGTTCCGGCCGTCCAGACAATTTCACTTAAGTCAGGAAAGGTGACAGAATCCCAGGCAAGAACACCAATGGTTGAAATGCCTGTATCCAGAGAGAAGTCAGACGCATACACATGAATCCCTTCTCTTTTATATTTACCCAGCATTTCAATGACCAGAGGATCCGTAAAAGAATCAAGGTTGATTCCAGGAACATTTAAGGTTTCATGGCTGACAATGGAAGAGGTATGACGTTCAACCAGTTCGCAAATTCCCTGAATTAATGCCTCTTCTGTGCAATTTCCCGCGCTGGGTCCGTTAAATTCATTAATCATGTAGAACCAGTTAAAAGGGATCAGAACTTCCTGCTTTTTTGTCAGATTATATCCTTGGGTCCATTTTAAGGGAAGATTATCAAAAATTGGTTTTACTTTTAATGCATCTTCTTTATTATCATGGACAGATTTAATGATCTGTTCGTAGGAAAGCGCTTTTTCCCCCAACGCCTTTGAGGTGGAATAAAAAAAGTTTGCCTCTTTTTGCATAAAAGAAAAAAAACTGAACCGTTCAGCCAGCTCCATGACTGCGCTGGCTTCTGATTGTGCGGGGGTACCGCCTTTACCCATCTGTTTTTTAGTACCGATCACATTTTCAGCATCTATACCGCATTCACTGAAAAAAACCGGTATGTCCAGCCGACTGTTATCAATCCTTCGGGTCCGGCTTAAAATATCAAGATTCAGTCTGGCTGTTTTTTCTTTAAATCTTGCCACTGTCTCTTCAGGGGACATGATCTTATCCTGGTCATATGTATAACCTTTGAGAGCATCCTTCAGTTCAATTTTATAACTCATGAATTGTCTTTCATCCTGTTTTCGCTAATTGTTGACCCGCTCTATTCTATCCCCGACTTTAATTATTCCACTTTTGAGGATCTTAGCAAATACACCTTCTTTGGGCATAATGCAATCCCCGGTCCGGTAATAAATGGCACATTTTTTATGGCATTCTTTTCCAATTTGGGTAATTTGAACAAGGGCATCCTCCCCAAGCTTAAACGCCTGACCAATGGGCTGGTTTTTCCAGTCAATCCCTGTTGTGGAAATGTTCTCAGCGAAATCTCCAAAATTTAATTTAAATGCCTCACTGCTGGCATTTTCAATGCTTTCCGAAGCCAGAAAGCTCAGTTGCCTGTGCCAGTCGCCTGCGTGAGCATCGTCTTTAATCCCGTAATTTTCAATTAATTCTGCCTGTTCAATACATTTTTTAGTCGTGCCTCTTTTCTTACTGATGGCTATGGAAACAATTTTCATCTTTAACCCTCCTATGCTATATTGCAACATATGTATATACCACTACGTGGCACCACAAGCAAATTATTTTTTTGCGGGCTCCAGATGAATCATGACCTCGATGATTTTCGGATTATTTTGAATAAGCGTTTGTTTTACCTTTTCAGATATATCATGCCCTTGGATAACAGATAACTCCCCGTCAACTTCCAGATGAAGATCAATATAAATATAATTGGCAAGTTTCCGGGTTCTTAATTTGTGAACCCCTCTGACAGTTTGTATATGGTTTATGGTTTTTTCCATTTCAATGATTTCCTCCTTTGAAATTCCGGTATCCAAAAGATCATTGATATTGGTAAAAAATATTTCCAGACCTATTTTAATAATAAATGCCGACACGACGATGGCTCCGATATGGTCCAGAAACCCTAATCTTGGATCTATTAAAGAGGCCACAACTGCAACAAGGACGGGAATAGAGGACAATGCATCGGTTCTATGGTGCCAGGCATTGGCTTTAAGGGAAGAAGAATTGGTTTTAATCCCAATCTTATATGTTACCCTGAAAAGGAGTTCTTTTATAATAATTGAGATCAACGGGCCGATAATGACAATCCACTTCAATTGATGCTGGTTTTTTTCCTGTAGTGAAATAATGCCGTTATATCCAATGGCGCAGGCCACAATAATAAGGATAACCCCGATAATAATGGTAATAAAAGATTCAATTTTCTGATGTCCATATGGGTGATCGTCATCTGGAGGAGCAGTCCAGTATTTTACCCCGAACAAAATGACCAGATCGGAAGTTGTGTCTGAAAAGCTGTGCAGGGCATCTGCCACAACCGCCTGGCTGTTGCCAAAAAATCCAATTAAAAATTTAGTGATGGAAAGGAGAATATTTATCACAAGCCCTATCAGGGTGATATTTTGAATTCGGGTTTTTTTATCCATTTTATTCATTATTCTTCAATCATGGGAATAAATTTTAAGTTGGCTTTTGGAAATGCAAAATTATCAATCTCTTTGAGTCTGATCCATCTAAAATCAATGGGTCCGTTTAAACGAATTCTTCCGGAGATATAGTGGCAATAGAAAATATCCATTTGAATTTTAAAATGAGTGTAGGCATGGTGTATGGTTGTCAGATGAGATTCTATCTGAGTTGTAATACCGGTTTCTTCCCGAAGCTCCCGGATACAGGCCGATGAAGCATCTTCATTTTTTTTAAGTTTTCCCCCTGGAAATTCCCACAATCCGCCTAAAAGGCCTTCAAATTTTCGCCGGGTGATCAGGAGCTTCCCCTTTTTCCGGACAACACCGGCGGCAATATGATAGGTGGGGACCTTTTTGGCCTTAACCCGTATGGGAAACATCTCCACTTTATCAGACAAGGCTGCTTTACAAAATTCAGAAATCGGACAGGTATTACATTGCGGGTTCCTTGGAGTGCATAATAATGCGCCCAATTCCATCATGGCCTGGTTAAATGTTCCCGGCTCTTTTTTATCAAGCAGACTGTCAGCATACTCTTTAAACTGTTTATGGGAAGCGGGGGTGTTGACAGGATACTTGATACAATACAGTCTTGCTAAAACCCGTTTAACATTTCCATCCACCACAGCAAATGGGTGACCAAACGCAATACTCTGAACAGCCGCTCCAATATAATCCCCTACTCCGGGCAATTTTTTAAACTGAGAAATGTCATCCGGGATAACACCATTTAAGTCTTTTGTAATGATAGCAGCCGCTTTATGAAAATTTCTGGCCCGGGCATAATACCCTAAGCCTTCCCACATTTTAAGAACCGTTCCAAGATCAGATTCAGCCAGATCCTGAAGGGTGGGGAAATGATCGATAAAATTTAAAAAATAGGGGATGGCTGTTTTGACCTGGGTCTGCTGGAGCATGACCTCGGATATCCAGATACGGTACGGATCATGGCTCTCCCGCCAAGGCAGTTTTCGCTGATGTGCCTGATACCATTTTTCAAGTTTTTCTTGAAATCGACAAATGTCTGTTTGTTGTTTCAGATGGGACAATGTACCTTTCAATATTCAATCAAAGTAGAGAATAAAACAGATGAACTCAGTTTATGGGCGTAAATGAGAATTTCTGCCCGCCAATGGACGCTTCATACATCAACCCCCCTAACGTGTGGACAAATATGGCCATGCCTTTTGTATAATTCGTTTCTGCCTGAGTGCCGGTGGCGGGTCCTATGCTTGCCCC
>JAFCZY010000239.1 GCA_019314105.1 Deltaproteobacteria bacterium | reverse complement strand
CCAGTTCATCACACAAGGGGTTCCCTTTTTCCATCAGGGAAAGGTGTCCCTGGTGAAAATATCCCATGGTCGGTACAAGGCAAATGGTTTTTGATTCTTTTTTCTTTTTCTTTGACCAGTTCTGCATATCTGATTTTGTTTTTAATATGTCCACTATTTTTCCAATTCCTTTTTTGTGGTATTTTCCTGTCGAAGTGCGGGAAACAGCAGATCAAACCTTGTTCCCTTGTTATTGGAAGTCACATGAATAAATCCATTATGATCCTGAACCGCATTCTTAACAACAGTAAGGCCCAATCCAGTGCCGCTTTTCCCCATTTCTTTTTTTGTAAAAAAGGGGTCAAATATTTTTTTTAAATTTTTGTTATCAATGCCCGGCCCATTATCAACCACACTTAAAATGACATATTTGCCCGGCATAATATTTTCATACTCAGGGTTGGAAGAATCAATCTGTCTGTTAGCAGTTGTGATAAGAATCTTGCCATCTTCATTGCCTGAAACTTCTTCCATTGCATTCAAAACAAGGTTCATAATTGTTTTTTCGATATGAATATAGGAGCCCTTGATATTTAATAGCGCTGGTTCTGTCAGGATTTCCATTTTTACCTGGGGATAGCGTTTTCTGATATTGTTAAACTCATGGGAAGCCATATAACGGTCTATGATAGCAGTCATATCGATGATTTCCATTTGTGCAGAGGCGCCCTGAGAGATGGTTAACAGATCGCTCACAACGGCAGCTGCTTCTTGACCGGAATCTTTAATCAGATTCAATCCCTGTCTGAGCTGGGGGTTCAGATTTTTATCCATCATAAGAACCTCAGGATATGTGGCAATTCCTGAGAGGATGTTATTCAGGTCATGGGCAACACTTCCGGCTATCGCTCCTAGGGCCTTTAATCTTTCATCCTGTATGCGTTTTTTTTTGAGTTGTTCTTGATCACTGTTTTTTGGTTTGAAAAATCTGGAGATCATAACCATTGACTTGTTAATAATTTAAAGATAATGAAGATTGTACTATATCGGCCAGAAAATGCAATATAATTAAAGGATTTGCTATGAAACCGTACATCCCGACCAGAGAAGACGCATTCACGTTATTAAAAAAGTATAATAAAAAAGAAGGGTTAATCCGCCATGCCCTTTCAGTTGAAGCGGTGATGGGTCATTTTGCTCACCGGTTTAATGAAGATGAAGAAAAATGGCGGGTCATAGGATTGGTGCATGATCTTGATTATGAGATGTTTCCTGACGCGCATTGCCACAAGTGTGTGGAATTATTTAAAGAACACCATTGGCCGGAAGACTATATCCGGGCGGTCATCAGTCACGGCTTTGGGATTTGTTCGGATGTAAAACCTGAAACCAATCTTGAGAAAACACTCTATGCCATTGATGAACTCACAGGCCTTGTGGCAAGTTCTGCCCTGGTCAGACCGTCAAAAAGCATTCTTGATATCAAGGCAAAATCCGTGAAAAAGAAATTTAAGGATAAACGCTTTGCCGCCGGGGTTGACAGAAAGGTGATCCAGCAGGGAGCCGAAATGCTTGATATGGATCTTTCCGAACTCATCACAGAAGTAATCTCAGGGATGCGACCTGTAGCAGAAGAAATCGGCTTAAAAGGGAATTTATAAACTCAGTTGTTTTGTTTACCATTGCTGCTTCATCTGCCGGTTTGACAAAACCATGCCTGAATCGGCTATTCGTTTCACCTGGTCCAGATAATGGGATACAAGAATCATGGTACACTCCTTTTTCAGTTCAAGGAGCAGGTCTTCGATCACTCTGCCGGATGTATCATCCAGGGAAGATGTCGGCTCATCCAATAATAAAACCTGGGGATTCAGAACCAATGCCCTTGCAATGCACAGCCGCTGCTGCTGCCCGCCCGAAAGGGCCCTTGCATCTTTATTTAACCGGTCTTTTACCTCGTCCCATAGAAAGGATCTTTTCAATGCATCCTCAACCCTGAAAGTTACAAGTTTTTTATTTTTTTCGCCTTTGAGTTTCAATGGAAAGGCAATATTGTTATAAATACTCATGGGCAATGGATTTGGAACCTGAAAAACCATTCCAACCTGTCTTCGCAAATCAGAGACATTGTATCTTTTATCATAAATATTTTGAAAATTCGATGTGAATCTTATTTCTATTCGTCCCTTAATCCTTGGCCCTTCAATATTTTCCCATAACCGGTTGAGGGTCATCAGAAAGGTGGATTTCCCCTGGCCGGAAGGCCCGGTTACAGCAGTGATCGTATTTTGGGGTATCTCTAAGCTGATATCTTCTAAAACAGGATGGTCATTGTAATAAAACCAGAGATTTTGGACATTAATTTTTATTTTTTTATTCATAAGCATATCAAGGTTGGTAAAGTATTTTTTGGTAAAGTCTTTTTTTTATCCAATGGGCAAGAACAAACAGGGTGATACAGATAAACAGCAGGATCAGGCAGGCACCATAGCCTTTCATTAATTCGGAATTGTCGGAATACTGAGAAGAAATATAATAAATATAAAACGGCAGGGCTTCAAAGCTTGAAAAGACAGACCTTGGAATACCGGCGCTTGCAACCGCACCGGTCAGCATGATGACCGCCGTATCTTCCGCACATCTTCCAATGGATAGAATAATGCCGCTGAGTATGCCTGATAAAGAGGAGGGTAGCAGGACATAAAAAATATTTTGCAGCTTTGTAGCGCCAAGACCGGGTGCGGTCAGCCGGACACTGAGCGGCAGAGTTTCCAGGGAGATCTGGGTTGTCCGGATGATGTACGGCAGGATCAGAAAAGCCAGGGAAAAAGCGGATATCAAAAGACAGGGGAAAAGCCTGCTGTAAAAATAATGGTGTAAAAACAGGGTAACACAAAATCCAAAAAGCCCGACGACTATGGAAGGTATGCCGGCAAGAATATCAAAAAGCAGGCTGAAGTGTCTTTTTATTTTTGGTGGGCAGTATTCAGCAAGGAAAATACCTGTTGCCAGCCCTATGGGTACGGCAAATAGAATGGAAAGAAGGATGAGGAACACCGTCCCTGCAATGGCAGGGAAAAGACCGTCAAACACCTGGGTTTTCAGGAATATGGCGTCAAGGGGACGGGTGTCGTCAAAAATGAGATGCAGGCTTAGGACGTTATATCCATTTGCAATCAAAAAGCTGATAATGGTTAGAACAGCCCCAATTAGAAGGATGCTGCACCCCCATGAAAAATAGTTAAACAGCCTGTTTGAAAAATCCGGTTTCATTTATTGATTTTCTTTTTTGAATGAAAACCTGGCCAGAATAATACCAAAACTTGTCATGATATACAAAAAGATGCCGCCAAGAAAAATTGTTTTAAATTCTATACTGTCAAAATCCGCTGCAATGATCAGGGCAATGTGGGCGGTCAGAGTCCTTGCCGAATCCAGGACAGAGTCGGGGAAAGCCACTGAATTCCCGCTGATCATCAAGGCAATAAGGGTGTCTCCCATTGCTCTGCCAAAAGAGAGGATAATGCCTGTGAGCATTCCCTTCCACGAGTGGGGCAGCACCACATAAAAAAATTTCTGGGCAGTGTTTCCCCCAAGGGCATCCACAGCGTTTAAATCGTTTTGGGGAACCATGGCAAAACTTTGCACGAAAAAAAGGATCATTGTCGGGGAGATTAGAACCGAAAGCATGATGGCCGCAGACAGGATGCACATCCCTGATCCTTTGAGAAACAATTCCCGGACCAGGGGAACCAGAAGAAAAATTCCGACAAATCCATAGATGACTGTGGTCCATAGATGACTGTGGGAATCGCCGTCATTGACTCAACCATTTTTTTTAACCATTTCCCCAGTCCTTTGGGGTTCAATATGCCGATGAAAAAGGAACACCCAAGGCTTATGGGGAAACTGATGACAAGGGCCATAAAGGCAATACAAATCGTTCCGACAATCATGGGCCCAAGACCAAATAGCCCATGGTCCGGAGCCCATGGGCTTGTCAGCATATCAAAAAACAGCCCTTGTTTGAGTATCGGAAGGGCCAGGACGATCATAAACCCTGATATAAAAAGGGTAATACCTGCGCTAAAAACAGATGCGCTAAAAAAGATAGATTTTAAAATTGTCTCTTTGATATCCATCAGTTTACAGGAATAAATCCTTTCTCAAACGCTATTTTCTGGCCGTCAGGTCCCAGCAGATAATCAATGAATTTTTTGGCAAGACCTTTGGCATCTCCTTTAGTGTTACTGTAAAGGCCTCGCGCCACCTTATAGTGACCCTGCTTCACAGAATCCAGAGTCGGTTTCACACCATCCAGAACAATGGCAAAAACACTGTCATTAATAAATCCCACAGAAATATATCCAATGCTGTAAGGATCGTTTTTTACGGCTGTTTTCATGGCACCGTTGGAAACAACCACATTTGCTTTGTTTGTGATATCGCTTTTTTTTAACGCTTTTTTCCAGAAAACACTGCGGGTTCCGCTTGCTTTATCCCGTGTATAGACGTTGATGGGTTTGTCGTTGCCGCCAAGTTCTTTCCAGTTGGTAATTTTTCCTGAGAAAATATCCTGTAACTCTTGACGGGTAAGGGTTTTAATCCGATTTTTGGGATTGACGACAGCAGCGACCCCGTCAATGGCCCATTTAATCATTTTCAGCCCGTATTTATTGATTTCAGCCTCTGTTGCTTTTCTTCCGGAATTGCCAATATCAACCAGCCCTTCTCCCACCTGTTTGATTCCGGCCCCAGAACCGCCGCCTGCAATGGTGATCCGGATATCAGGATTAAAGGTCATGATTCTTTTGGCAGCCTCTTTCATCACAGGGATGTGAGCCGTCCCGCCGGAAATTCTAAGGATTTGTTTTTCTCCCTTGAATCGGTCAAGTTCATCGGAAAAACAATTCCCGGCCACCAGAAAAAAAAGCATGATCATAAATAGTATTGTTACCATTAAGTTGCGAAACGTCATTTCCCCCCTCCTTGTTTTAATTCTTTATTTTTTAATACGGCCTATCAGTAATAAGAATTTAGGAGTTAATCCAATTTTTAATATGAATATGAAAGGTGAAATAGATTGGAAAAAGCTATATGGCTGTTCTTACCTCAATATTTTTTTTGGCAAGAAAGTCTTTTACGCTTTGAATCGGCACTTCTTTTCTGTGAAAGATGCCGGCGGCCAGGGCGGCTTCTGCAGATGTTTTTTCAAACACCTGGGCAAAATGTTCTTCACAACCGGCCCCGCTTGAAGCAATGACCGGTATGGAAACAGCATTTTTTACAGCCGTGATCAATTCAAGATCAAAGCCTGATTTAGTTCCATCTTTATCAATACAATTGAGAAGGATTTCTCCGGCGCCCAGATCCTGGCAGGCTTTTGCCAGAGTGACAGCATCTATATCTCTTGCGACTCTGCCGCCTTGAACAGTACATTGATACCAGCAGTAAGTCTCATTATCGGGCCCGGGAAATTGAGTCCTGATCACATGGTGTTTTTTTGCATCATCCGGGGAATTCACATAGACTCTTTTCGGGTCAACGGAAATCACAACGGCCTGGTTTCCATACACTTTAGAAATTTGTTCTATGGCGCTTTTCCCTGATTTTTTTCCCGTCTTTAGATATTCCTGGGCAATATACACAGCGTCGCTGCCAATGGATATTTTATCAGCCCCGGATCTGAAATACTGGGAGGCCACATCAAGAGCCGTATACGTTTTACCGTTGCTGTCCGTATAATCCCTGATCCCGCCGCCAATGGTCAGCGGCACAAAAACGTTTTTGCTGGTTTTTTCAAGGACGTCTATCATGGGCATGTCTTTTAAAGGGAAATCCCTGAATCCTGTGATATTTAAAAAGGTGATCTCATCGGCGCCCTCTTCATAATATCGTTTGGCAAGCTCCACAGGTTTGCCCAGATTCCTGACATTCCCTTCCTGTCTTACATCATACTGGTCTCCTTTGGTCACCACAAGGTCGCCCTGATCATTGGTTCTGACATCCAGGCAGGCAATGATTCTTTTTGAAAGCCCCTTTCCTTTGATATCGACAGTTTTTCGAGATCTCAGATTTTTTTGGTAAATAAAATTCTCAAGCAGTTTGATCCCGGCATTTCCGCTTTTTTCAGGATGAAACTGGGTACCGATAATATTGCCTTTTTGAACGCTGCTCACAAACTCATAATCATAATTTGTGGTGGTTAAAATAACCGAGTCATCCCCTGAGCTATCCTCAGGTACAATATGATAGGAGTGGACAAAATAAAATTTTGCATCTGCTTTAATGTCTTTAAAAACAGGAGAGTCCTTTTTCAGATTCACTCCGTTCCATCCGATGTGCGGGACAGCAAGGCGGGTCCTGAATCGTTTGACCCTGCCCTTGAAAATACCAAGACTTTCATTGCCTGAAAAGTCTTCTTCGCTTCCCTCAAAAAGGGCCTGCATGCCCAGACAGATACCAAAGAAAGGCTGATCGGCTTTAAGATATTCCCGCAAGGGGGCGATATATTTTTTTTCGTTGAGAATTTGGATCATGCTTTCATAATTGCCCACGCCGGGGAACAACAGTTTTTCAGCATTCAGGATATCAGACGGTCTGGTAACCGGTTTGATTTTTCCGCCCAGTTTTTCAATGGCATTGACCACGCTTCGAACATTGCCGGCCCCATAATCAAGCAAGGTAATCATATTATTTTTCTATCCTTCAAACTCAGGGATTTGTTGAAATTTTTCTTTGAGCTCACCTGTAATTTTAAGTGGTTTTCCCTTAAGGTCTGCAATAACAAAGGTGATATCGGCATCCGCACAAACAGCATGGGTCGCTTTGTTGATAATTTGTTGTTTTATGACAGCACTTTTATTTCCTATTTTTCCAAGGCCTGATTTGAC
>JAFCZY010000238.1 GCA_019314105.1 Deltaproteobacteria bacterium | reverse complement strand
TTTGGGGAGAAAACGATTGGATAAAAAAATTAGTAAATTGACAAACCATTATATTGTCTGTGGATACGGTCGTATCGGAAGGGTTTTATCTCAATTGATAAAAGAAGAAAAAAAAGAAACAGGCGATATTGTTGTGATTGAGAATGATGACACCCTTGTTGACACATTAGATAAAGACAAAATGCATTATCTTCATGGGGATGCATCGGATGAAGCTCTTCTGATAAAAGCAGGCATTAAAAAGGCATCCTCTCTGATTGCTGCGCTTGGAACCGATACAGCCAATGTTTTCCTTGTCTTAACCGCAAGACAGCTAAATCCTGATATTTATATTATGGCACGTGCCAGCAACCCTGATGTTAAAAACAAACTCATGATTGCCGGGGCTAATTTTGTTGAGTCTCCCTATGATATCGGCGCCATATCCATGGGATTAAAGCTGTTAAGACCGAGTGTCAGTAATTTTCTGGCAGTTGCATTATCCAGAAAAAAAGAAGCCATTCAGATTGATGAGATTTTTGTTCCGAAAAGCTCCAGGTATACCAATGTCGCACTGAAAGATTCCGGAATCAGGCAGGATTTCAATCTCATCATTATATCCATAAAAAAAACATCCGGAGAAATGCTCTTTAATCCCCATTTTGAAACCTTGATTGAACCCGGAGATACGGTCATTGTTATGGGGAAAACACCTGATTTAAAAAAATTCACCCAAGCGATCAACCCTGAAAAAAATTAAACGGAATTATATTTTATAAATGACCCGTTTGTCTGTAATAATAATATCAACCGTAAATTTTCTTGATTCCATTTGAATCTGATCTACAATCTGTTCCTCATAGGCAAGCGATATTTTTCTACAGGTTTCGGGAAGTTTTGTAATCAGCTTAGTATAAAAATTATTCCCAAACCCTATCCTGCCACCCTTGTCATCAAATGCAAGTCCCGGGATAATGGCGATATCAACATCTTCCATTGATATTTTTTTGCACTTTTCAACATTCGGTTCAAGGATATCATTGGCACTTGTTACAAAATCTTTGTTATAGGTGTTGATTTTATAAAGTTTAATGATATTTTTTGCATCGGTAAAGACCGGCAATACAACTCCCTTTTCTATCTCTAATGCCTTTTTAATAATTCTTTCTGTGGGGATTTCATTACTTATCGGGGTATATAAAAAAATCAACTGCGCTTCCATAAAGTTGGCAAACTCAAAAAGCTTCTGCTCAATCTTTTCGTATTTCTCTAAAAGCTCTTCTTTTGTAAAGTTCTCCAGCCTTTCGGCCACCACTGTTAAATTATTATTTTTCCCATTTTTTATTTCATCCATAGCTTTCCTTCCTAATTATTCGAAAAAAAGTTTTTAGCAAATATTAACCACATGGCAGCAATTGTCAACCTGCAATAATCATTGACTGTTTACACCCCTCGTGGTATCAGGTTATACTTGTTGAAGAATCTTTTAAAATAAGAACTTAAAGCGTTATAGAAGAGGCAAAATAAAACAAAATGCTGGATTTGAAATTACTAAAAAATAATCTGGAACTGGTAAAAAACGGAATGGCAAAAAGGAAAGTTAAAATAGACTTTACCGTTCTGTTAAATAATGATGATAAAAGAAAGTCGTTACTTTTAGAAATCGAAGAACTCAGACATAAAAGAAATGTCGTTTCCGATGACATCGCAAAAATAAAAAAAACAGGAGAAGATGCGGGCTCCCTTATTGAACAGATGAGAGATGTGTCTGAAACCATAAAAAAACTGGATAAATCGCTTACAACCATTGAAGAATCCATCCATGATTTTCTTATCTCTCTTCCGAATATTCCCCATGAAGATGTCCCGCAAGGTTTCGATGATACGGAAAACAGGCTTGAAAAAATCAATGGCAGCCCCAAAGAATTTGATTTTAAAGTAAGGGCCCATTGGGAGATTGGCGAGGATCTGGGTATCCTTGATTTTACACGGGCGGCTAAACTGACAGGCGCCAGATTCCCTCTTTATTTCGGGAGTGGTGCAAGGCTTGAAAGAGCGCTCATCAATTTTATGCTGGATATCCATACATCTCAACACGGCTACACAGAAACCCTGCCACCCTTTATCGTGAACAGAGCCACCATGACCGGAACCGGTCAATTGCCCAAGTTTGAAGAAGACCTTTTTAAACTCGAAGGATGGGATTACTACCTGATTCCGACGTCTGAAGTCCCCATGACCAATATTTACGCCAATGAAATCATTGATGAATCACTGCTCCCCTGCAAATTTACAGCCTATACACCCTGTTTCAGATCAGAAGCTGGCTCATACGGCAGGGACACCAGAGGCTTAATCCGCCAGCATCAGTTCAACAAAGTGGAACTGGTTAAGTTAACCACCCCTGAATCTTCTTTTGATGAACTTGCTTCTTTGCTTGAAAATGCTGAAAAAATCCTTCAACTTCTTGAACTGCCCTATCAGGTTGTCACTCTCTGCACCGGAGATTTAGGCTTTTCAGCAACAAAAACCTTTGATATTGAAGTATGGATGCCGGGACAGGACGATGGGAAGGGAAAATACAGGGAAATCTCTTCCTGCAGTAATTGTCTGGATTTCCAGGCCAGGCGCGCCAATATACGATTTCGGAGAAAAGACAAGAAAAAACCGGAATATGTTCATACATTAAATGGTTCCGGACTGGCTGTGGGAAGGACATTTGCCGCTATTTTAGAAACCTATCAACAGGCAGATGGATCTGTCATTATTCCCGATGTACTGATCCCTTACATGAGAGGGCAAAAGGTGATTCAACATGATGCTTGATGCTTTTCCAGAAGACATAAAACCTTATATTATACCAAAGGCTACCGGAGAGCTCTATTACAAATGTATTGATTGCGCTGCTGAATATTCCATTGAAAAACTGTTATACGTCTGCCCGGAATGCCAGCAGGTCCTGCTCATTCATGATCGAAATGCCCCCTCTTTAAAAAAAATCCCCGGAGCCGTCTGGCAGAAAATCTTTGATTACAGAAAAATGCTGACCATACCTGCGCTCAAGGGAATATACCGATACCACGAATTTATCGGATCCTGCATTCCCCTGGAGTCGATTGTTTATCTTGGCGAAGGCCACACCCCTGTTGTTGAAGCCAATGAAACCCTGAAAGAAAAAGTAGGGCTTACCTTTTTCTATAAAAATGACGGCCAGAACCCCAGCGCATCTTTTAAAGATCGGGGAATGGCCAGCGCGATGTCCAGTATTAAATATCTGATAGATCAGAACCTTGTGTCTGATGTGATCGCCCTCTGTGCATCTACCGGTGATACGTCTGCGGCGGCGGCACTCTATGCCTCTTATCTGGGTCCTTTAATCAAATCCGCTGTTCTGTTGCCCCATAAAAAAGTGACCTCCCAACAGCTTTCACAACCTCTAGGAAGCGGGGCACACGTTTTTGAAATCCCCGGTGTTTTTGATGACTGCATGAAAATTGTGGAACATCTTTCCGCCCAATATTCGGTTGTCCTCTTAAATTCAAAAAATGCATGGCGAATTCTTGGTCAGGAATCCTATTCCTATGAAATTGCTCAGGATTTTGAATGGGATATGACAGACAAAGTCGTTGTTGTCCCTATTGGCAATGCAGGGAATATAACCGCTGTGATGAACGGATTTATTAAATTTTATGAGGCCGATATTATTCAATGTCTACCCAAAATTATTGGTGTTCAGTCAGAACATGCTGATCCGGTTTATCAATACTATCTTGAACCCGACGAAACCAAAAGAAAATTTACCCCTGTGGACACAAAGCCGAGTGTTGCCCAGGCAGCCATGATCGGGAATCCGGTTTCAATGCCCCGGGTCGTACAGATTGCAAAAAAATATAAT
>JAFCZY010000237.1 GCA_019314105.1 Deltaproteobacteria bacterium | reverse complement strand
GGTTTCAGAAGGTTCTTTGGATTCAAGAAAATCAATAATAATTTCACCCCTTGAAGGAGCATTCTGCTTGATTGAGGCAGGGTCCCGGTAATTTGTAAGAGCGGCAAACGTGCCGTTTTTATGAACCCCGAACCAGGTGCCTCCCTGTTCAAGATCTTTTCCGGCAAGAATAGAGGGGTCGCTCTGCCAGAAGTGCATCCGGGCAGTGGGCCTCTGATAAAACTCATCCCTGTTGGCCGCAAGAATTAAAGGATATTCCCTTGAAACTTTATATCCAAAGAGGATTAAGCACATGCATAATTCCTTGTTTTTTATGTATCTCTTTGTTATTGATTCTATGATATAGCTAAAATGTAATGGTTTATAATGAAAAAATCAATATTGATGGAGGATTTAAATGAAAAACGTTGTTATTGTCAGTGGTTCGAGAACTCCTGTGGGATCTTTTGGTGGTTCCTTGAAAACTGTTCCTGTGGTTGATCTGGGTACTATAGTAATGAAAGATGTCCTTAAAAGAGTCGGGTTGAAACCTGCTGTGGATGCATCTCAGAATGAATTTTCGCCTGATACATTAAAAGATCAGGGCATGATCGATCTTGAAAAAAAAGGATATGATTATGATGATTCCTCAGCCCCTGTATTTATTGATGAAGTCATCATGGGCAATGTTCTCCAGGCAGGGCAGGGCCAGAATACAGCTCGTCAGGCCATGATTGCAGCGGGTATTTCAAGACAAAGCCCTGCTTGTACCATCAATAAAATATGTGGTTCAGGCCTCAAATCCATTGCCCTTGGTGCTCAGGCCATTATGGCAGGCCAGGCAGATGTGATTCTTGCCGGTGGTCAGGAAAGCATGAGTAACGCACCTATGGCATTGACCAAAGCCAGATGGGGACATCGGATGGAATTGACGGGTATCGGCCCTGTCCATGACTTGATGGTATTTGATGGGTTATATGAAATTTTTTATGGATACCACATGGGGCTGACGGCTGAAAATATTGTAGAAAAATATGGTATCTCAAGAGAAGAGCAGGATCAACTGGCGTTGTTGAGTCATCAGAGAGCATTTGCTGCCGTAAATGATGGTACATTTGCTGAAGAAATTGTTCCGGTGGTCATCAAATCCCGTCGGGGTGATACCATTGTTGATAAAGATGAGCGTCCCATGGAAACCAGCATGGAAAAACTGGCAAAACTTCGTCCGGCTTTTAAGAAAGATGGGAGTGTGACCGCAGGGAATGCATCTGGTATTAATGATGCAGCAGCGGCTGTTCTTTTGATGTCTGAAGAAAAAGCAGATGAGATGGGGCTTGAAAAACTGGCAAAGATTAAGGCCTTTTCTGCTGGTGGACTTGATCCGGCATATATGGGTCTGGGACCTGTACCGGCGATTCGAAAAGTATTGAAACAGACCGGTATGAGCATTGATGATATTGATTTGATTGAACTGAATGAAGCATTTGCATCCCAGGCCATTGGATGTATGAAAGAACTTCATATTGATATGGAAAGACCCAATGAGCTGGGCTCAGGAATTTCCATCGGTCATCCCATTGGGTGCACAGGGGCAAGACAGATGGTTACGGCTATTAACCAGATGAAAAGAAAATCCTATTCCACGGGTCTGATCTCCATGTGCATTGGTGGCGGTATGGGTATGGCAATGATAATAGAAAGATAAGTTTTTTCCTTTACTTGGATTTATTAAAATGGTAAAAACTTTAGAGTTTTATTGGCGTGTAAACGGGTTGGGATAAAAGGCATAACGAGGTGTTTTTATTATGGATATTCCTAGAAAATTAGGCATACTGATTTTTACGGCAGTGCCGGCCATTGTGGGTGGCGGTATCGTATATCATTTTTTTGGAAGTTTTATTCAAGTTATTATATTTGAGATACTTCTTGTTCTGGCAGCTCTTGGTATTATCAGCAGTTAAAACCAAAAGAAAATAGAACAAGATGATTGTTTGATTTATGTAAAGCCGCAGTCGTGCAAGTTAGTTTGCATATTGCGGCTTTACATGGTTTTTTATCCTAATCCTATCCTTTAAAAATTAACAGGTTTGGTGAAACGTTGGAACAAAATCTTTCTCAAAGAGCAGTGTTTGTCTTTTTTATTGTTTTGTTTGGCATTGCAATTTTGCTTGCCGGTAAGCTGCTGACTCCTTTTTTTGCCATCATCATATTAGGGATTGTGTCTACAGGGATTTTCAATCCGGTTTTTAAATTTTTTTCAAAAAAATTGACACCGAAATTAGCATCTGTTCTCACCTGTATGCTTATCTTTTTTGTTATCCTTATTCCAGTTGTCTTTTTTTTCGGTGTGCTTTCCAAAGAGGCGTTTAATCTTTATGCCATGGCCAGGGATGCCGTTTTTTCAAATCAGTTAAAGGATTTGCTTGAAAGCACACAGGTCCTTGAACGGTTTAATGCGTTGCTGGTAAAGGCGGGGATTGAAAAAACAATAACCTGGGATGAGTTGATCCGGCCTATCTCAGAGCTTGGAAGATTTGTGGGATTTTCATTATTTGAACAGGCCAAGTTTATCACATCTAATGTGTTTAATATTGTGTTGTATTTTTGTTTAATGTTGATTGTTGTATTTTATATGTTCATTGACGGGGATAGGTTTATAAAATACATGAAGGACCTATCACCTTTACCGAATGAACACGATGAAAAACTTTTTGAAAAATTTAGGGGTATGGCAGGTGCCGTTCTTATTGGAAATGGCCTTGGCGGATTGATTCAGGGGGTTGCAGGCGGAGCGCTTTTCCTGTTTTTAGGATGGAATTCTCCATTTTTATGGGGGGTGATCATGGGATTTCTGGCTTTTTTGCCCATCGTGGGAATCGGGGTTGTCATGATTCCGACTGCGGCAATTCTAATGCTGAAATCCAGGATCGTCGCAGGCATTTTTGTTCTTGTTTTTTATGGTGTGCTTTCCTGGGGGGTCGAGTATTTTTTTAAACCCAAAGTAGTGGGCGACAGGGTGAAAATGCATCCGTTAATTGTGTTTTTTGCTATTATCGGAGGCCTTAAGGCATATGGGTTATTGGGGATTATTTATGGTCCGTTGATTGCGACCCTGTTTTTAACCCTTTCAGATATATATTTTTCAAGTTTTCAATTTATGGTCGAACCTGGAAAGGTTCATAAAGAATAATAATTGGAGTTTTAAAGTTGATTATTGATAGAGAGACGAATAGTACCAGCATCGAGAAGGAGATGAAACAATCCTATCTCGAATATGCAATGAGTGTTATTATCGGAAGGGCTTTGCCCGATGTCCGTGACGGATTGAAACCGGTTCATCGACGGGTATTGTATGCCATGCAGCAGTTGCGAAACGACTGGAACAAATCTTATAAAAAATCTGCCCGTATTGTCGGTGATGTCATTGGTAAGTATCACCCGCATGGTGATTCTGCTGTATATGATACCATTGTCCGGATGGCTCAGGATTTTTCACTTCGATATATGCTGGTGGATGGTCAGGGCAACTTCGGGTCTGTGGATGGTGATTCACCGGCAGCAATGAGGTATACGGAAATCAGGATGCGCAAGATTGCCCACCAGATGTTGGCCGATCTTGAAAAAGAAACCGTTGACTTCCTCCCCAATTATGATGAAACCATGGAAGAACCATCGGTCTTACCAACAAAATTCCCCGCATTGCTGGTCAATGGTTCCACTGGTATTGCCGTTGGAATGACTACCAATATCCCCCCACATAATATCAAAGAAGTTATTGCAGCATTGATGGAACACATTCCCGGGCCTGATTTTCCTACCTATGGCCATATCTACGGAACCAAAGGAATTTATGAGGCCTATAGCACAGGACGGGGGATTATTACTTTACGTGCCAAGGTTGAAGTTGAGGAAAATAAAAAGAACGGTCAGGAAACGATTGTTGTGACTGAGCTTCCCTATCAGGTCAACAAGGCAAAGCTGGTTGAGAAAATAGCTGAACTCATGCGGGATAAGGTCATTACGGGAGCCTCCTTTGTCCGGGATGAATCTGACCGGGATGGCATGAGAATCGCTGTTGGATTGAAAAGGGATCAGATCGCTGAAGTGGTGATGAATCAGCTGTATAAACACACCAATATGCAGACCAGTTTTGGAATTATCTTCCTTGCTGTTGTCAATAACAGGCCACAACTTTTAACCTTAAAAGAGATCCTGAATCATTTTATCAAGCATCGT
>JAFCZY010000236.1 GCA_019314105.1 Deltaproteobacteria bacterium | reverse complement strand
ACTCAGGATTGCTGACCACATCAAATTCTATTTCTTTCCCTCTTTTATTCAGTTCAGCTTGAATTGCTTTTCGTACTTTGTCCGCCGTGCCGACAGGGACAGTAGATTTGTTTACAATAACGGCATATTCATTTATATTGCCGCCAATTTCTTTTGCCACCTGAAGGACATATTGAAGGTCTGCCGATCCGTCTTCGCCCGGAGGGGTTCCCACAGCAATAAAAAATATAGTGGATGTTTTGGCAACTTCAGCCAGTCGGGTGGAAAAATTTAAAAGGCCTTCTGTATAATTTTGAATTACAAGAGCTTCAAGACCCGGCTCATAAATGGGTAAAATCCCTTTTTTCAGATTTTCAATTTTTTCTTCATCAATATCCACACAGGTGACACGGCTTCCCATTTCTGAAAAACATGTTCCTGTTACAAGACCTACATATCCGGTACCGATAATGGTAAGTTCCATTCATTTTAATCCTTATTTTTATGAATCAATATGATGCTTCTTTAGCGGTTTCGTATGCTTGGGAAAGCCGTTTTTTCAAATATTCTATGGTATGCCGGTCATATTCATACAGATCGAAACAATAGCCGTCTTCACCCAGAAGACCTTCGGGGATGAGGTCGCCGGCTTCTTCCGGGTCGGTAATCATTTCCCCGTAAAAGCAGACAGACAGCCATCTGTCATCGGGATCATCGTCTATGACATCCACCATGGCAAATAAAGAGCGATTTTTCTGGTTGTTATGTCTGGGGCGCAGAGAATAGCTTACTTTGGGGCGTGCAATAAAGTCCAGAGTGGTATCTTCAAGTGTTTTCAAGTGGTCATACAGTTCGATAAACGCTTGTTTTGTCTTTGAATCACTGTCATTCCAGTGATCCATAAAGGTAGTCAGTTCTTTCATTTTTTTATTCCTTAATATGGTTTAAAATGTGCCCGAGTTCAGGAAATATCAAGGCGTTGCAGGCCAGTTTACAGGCCTTGAGGCTGCCTGGTATGCAAAAGACAATGGTCTGTTTGATAATGCCGGCGGTTGCACGGGAGAGGATGGCGGCTGAGTCGATTTCTTCAAAGCTCAGGTGAGCAAACAGAGGGCCAAAGGCGGAAAGTTCTTTCTCAAATAATGGCTTGATTGCTTCAATCGTAACATCTTTAGGGCTGATGCCGGTACCGCCTGTCATGATAATGGCATCCGGGCAGATTTTTTCTGTTATATGTTCAGTTAATTCCCTGATGGCAGCAATCTCATCGGTTACCACCTGATGAATCACCACCTCAAAGCCTTCTTTTTTTGCCTGTTTTTTTATCCACGCCCCGGATTTGTCATCCGACAGACTTCTTGTTGTTGAGATAGATATGACGGCGATTTTAATATCATCCGGTACGTTTTTTTTGTGTAAAAGTGTGCTCATGGGTTAATCCTGCCCTATGTAAACTAAATCCTGTTTGTCATGTTCCGCTACCAGGACATTGATCCTATCCTGATGGTCGGTATTGATGGAGATTCCTTTATAATCCGCCTGGATGGGAAGTTCCCGATGGCCTCTGTCTACCAGAATGGCAAGCTCAATGCGGGAAGGCCGGCCAAAATCCATGAGCGCATCCATGGCAGCCCTGATGGTTCTGCCGGTAAACAGCACGTCATCCACAAGGATAATATCCATGTCATCTACAGAAAAAGGAATATTGGAAGGCCGTACAATGGGCTGGCGGCTGATTTTTGTCCAGTCATCCCTGTACATGTTGATATCCATGCTGCCGACAGGCAGAGGAACGGCTTCGATTTTTCGGATCTGATCTGCTATCCTTTTTGCAAGAAAATCCCCTCGTGTCTGTATCCCGACAAGGCCAAGGTTTTGAGTTCCTTTATGCTTTTCAATGATTTCATGGGACATTCTTGTGATGATCCGTTTAAAATCCTGATCATTCAGGAGGGTTCTTTTTTTTTTCATACAATGATTTTCCCTTGATTTATATGTATTTTAGAATGTGTATCATTTTTTTTTATGGTGGGCAATACCTTGATTTTAACGTTAAGTTCCTATAATCAGTATAGGATAAAATTTTACTTTTGAGCAGGAAGAATGTGAATGAAATTTGACTGTACCGGTGTGATACTGGCCGGCGGGCAGAACAGCCGACTGCCGGGGAAAAAGAAGGCCTTTAGAAAGGTCGGGGAGTTGATGATTCTTGATACGATTTATAAATTGTTTTCAAATTTGTTCAAGGAAGTCATTATCGTGGTAAACGAACCGGAAGCGTTTGTGGGGTGGGACATGACAATTGTTACCGATATTATTCCTTCAAAGTGCGCACTGGCAGGGCTTCATGCGGGCCTTTTCTATGCGTCTTTCCCCTATGCATATGTAACGGCTTGTGATACTCCTTTTATTGAGCAATCCATTGTTGAATATATTGTGGGGCAGATTGAACCGAAGTATGATGTGATTATTCCCCGCACAGATGACGGACTTGAAGCATTGTCAGCAGTATATTCAAAGGAATGTATCCCCTTGATAGAGGACAATCTTAAAAAAAATATATTTATGATTAAAAAGTTTTTCAGAAAAAAAAAGGTCAAGGAGATTCCAGTGGCGCAATTAAAGGCGCTGGATCCTCAAATGCGATTTATTTTTAATATAAACACCCCTCAAGATCTTGAAACCGCTAAAATACTGGCAGATAAAAAGGGCTATAAATAAGGAGAGAAAAAGATGGATATGGCAACAATGGTGGCGCAGATAAAACAACATCCGGATTATCATAAGGCTGGGATGATTTTGTGCCATAATGGTGTGGTCAGAGCCACGTCCCGGGAAGGGGATGAAGTGACCGGGCTTGAGGTTGTGGTCGATCATGACAGGCTGGATCAGATTCTCAGCGAACAGAAAAAAAGACCGGGCATTGTTGATATCCTGATTCATATCAATGAAGGTGAAAAACTTTCGGTTGGTGATGATGTGATGTTTCTGGTGGTTGCCGGGGATATTCGGGAGACGGTTCTTGAATCGTTGACAGACACCTTGAATCAGGTCAAATCAGAAGCGACAAGCAAAAAACAGTATTTCAGGAATGAAAAATAAAAGGCAGAAGACATGACGGATTTTACGCATCTTGATAAAGATGGCAGGGTAAGAATGGTGGATGTGGGCGACAAGATTGAAAGTAAACGGATTGCTGTTGTCGGTGGCAAGATTTTCATGGCGACCGATACCCTTGACAGGATAATGGACGAAAAAGTAAAAAAGGGGAATGTGCTTGAAGCCGCCAGAATAGCCGGTGTTATGGCAGCAAAGAAGACATCGGATCTGATCCCCATGTGCCATCCATTAAACATTACCCATGCCCGAGTTGATTTTAATTTTGACACAGAAAATCATGCCATTGATATTGAGGCCGAGGTGTCGCTGGTGGGAAAAACCGGCGTTGAAATGGAGGCATTGACAGCGGTTTCTGTCGCCGCCTTAACCATATATGATATGTGTAAATCCTATGACAGGGCCATGAGAATATCTAATATCTATTTAAAATCCAAATCTGGAGGCAAAAGCGGAACCTATACTGCAAAATAGTGTGATGACGCTTGAAAACATGGCGTATCTTGGGATCGGATTTTGTGTGGGGGTGCTGGTCTGTTTTCTTCTGGCAAAAGCAGGGAGTTTTTTTGTTTCAAAGAAATTGAAAACTCTTTCTAAGGAGGCGCTGTTCGATAATTCCACCCGATTCATGGAGCTGGCTCGGCAAACCCTTGATAAATATGAAGCCCATCTCACTATCATGGAAAAAGACAGAGAAAAGGCGTATGGCGCCATCACTGAAAAGCTTTTGGAGATGGGGCGGCATCAGCACCTCCTGCATATTGAAACCGGCAATCTGGTTAAGGCATTAAGGGTTCCCCATGTCAGGGGAAGATGGGGGGAAATTACCTTGAAACGAGTGGCAGAACTGGCCGGGATGGCTGAGTACTGCGACTTTGAAGAACAGCTTTCATCCGGGGGCGGCAAGGGCTCTATCCGGCCAGATATGGTGGTGACGCTGCCGGAGAACCGTAAAATTATTATTGATTCAAAGGTTCCTTTGCTGGCCTATCTTGATGCGCTTGAAGCATCCGGGGAAGCGGAAAGAAAAGACCGGATGAAAGATCATGGGCGTCAGGTAATGAAGCATATTTCAAATTTGTCGTCCAAGAATTATTTTAAAGAGATGTCGCCCACGCCTGAATTTGTTGTGTTATTTATTCCGGGAGAACATTTTTTCAGCGCGGCTTTGACAGCGTGTCCGGATCTGATTGAAAAAGGAATAGAAAAGGGTGTTATTCTTGCCACGCCTACTACGTTGATAGCGCTTTTAAAGGCTGTTTCTTATTCCTGGAAACAACAAACAAGCTATGAAAATGCTGAAGAAATCAGGCATCTCGGGGTGGAGCTATTTTCCAGGCTTTGCAGCATGACCGATAATATCAATCACCTTGGAAAGGATATTGAAAAGTGCGTGACAACCTATAACAGAGCCGTGGGGGCAATGGAGACAAGGGTGATGTCCACAGCAAAAAAATTGGAAAGCCTTGACGTCTCTTCTCAAACCATGGATGATCTACAGGAAATAGAGTATTCCAAAACGTTTACCAGAGAATTTAACAAGCGATATAAAGAGGATGAATAAAATATCAATAAAACAGATAGGGGGGTTCTTTTTTGTCATCATGGTATGTTTTTTTACCGGATGCTTTCCCGGTGTCAGAGAAGAAATTACACAGTTTAGTTCCCTGAAAAAACTGACCCCTGAGAAATATCCTTTATTTATTGATAATTTGAATTTTCAAGGAGTGGCAGCTTCCATTGATCACAGCCTTGAATATTTTAAAAAAGTGCCTTTGGAACGAAAATATCACTATGGAAAAGAGATATACACGGCTGCCCATATGATTGCGTCTTTGGAAACCTTTAAGGTATTTTTAGAGAAAGAGCCTTCCACCAAAGTTTTGAATGCATTTATCAAGGCCCGTTTTATTGTTTATGAAGCAGCCGGGAATGAAGATGGCGACGTGTTGTTTACCGGGTATTTTGAGCCGACCTATGAGGGGCGGCTTAAAAAAAGCACTGCTTATTCGTATCCGGTTTATTCCCGACCGGATGATTTACTGGAAATTGATTTGTCAGCATTTTCAGATCGGTTCAAAGGTTACAAACGCCTGAAGGCCAGGATTAACGATTCAACAAAGCGGATTGTGCCATATTATTCAAGGGAACAAATTAATGCTGCCAAAAATTTTCACATAAGATCAGAACCTGTTGTATGGCTGAAAAGCCGGGTGGACCGTTTTTTTCTTGAAATCCAGGGGTCGGGAAGAATTGTTCTGGATCAGGGAGAGATGATGCGGGTTCATTATGCGGCAAGTAACGGGAATGCCTACCGATCTATCGGGCGATATCTGATCAGGAAAAATGAGATTTTAAAAGAAAACATGTCCATGCAGGCTATCAGAGCCTGGCTTGAACTGCACCCTCAAAGGTTGGACGAAGTTCTGCACCATAATGAAAGTTTTGTTTTCTTTCAGGCGGAGGATGGCGGCCCTTATGGCAGCCTTGGCGTTGAAGTGACAGCCCTACGTTCCATCGCTACAGACGCAAAGCTGTTTCCTAAAGGAGCCCTGTGTTTTATGCAGACCCAACTGCCGGATACCATTAATATTAATCCATTAAAAGAGTGGGAAAAGGCTTCTTTTTTTGTATTAAACCAGGATACAGGCGGTGCCATTAAAGGGCCTGCAAGAGCGGATCTTTTCTGTGGGAACAGCGACTATGCTAAATTTACTGCGGGCCATATGAATCAATATGGAAAATTATTTTTTCTTGCCCTGAAGCCGGGACAAGACTGATGTTTAAATCCATTCAACATCATTTGAATGAAATCTGAGAATGACATTTTTCCCCGGATAGAGATTGTCGTTGCTGATTTGATCCGGCGTAAGCCTGAGAATAAAAGCAAGATTGTGGGTAGAAATGGTCGCCATGATGATGCCTTTTTTCTCTTCTAACAGCAGGGAAACGATACGACCGGATAATTGGTTAAGAAGGCCATTGTCCGGTCGTTTTTCAAGGGAAACAGAAATATTTTTTTTTCTGATAACAGCGGCGGTGCAGGCCTTTTTGACTGGGGCTTTTAGAGTGATGGTCTGCCCGTCATCAAGTTTTTTCACAAAGGGTTTTCCATCCGATTTCACAAAGGGCCCTGTGATAATATTTTCCAGGCCGGTGGAAAATATAGTCCCGTTAAAGATGGAAAGCTGACTGTCACTGATGGAGTAAAGCCATTGCAGATCATGACTTGCAATGACAAGGGTGGCACCCCAGTTATCTCTGGCTTTTAAGGATGCTTTGCGGATCAGTCCGGCACTTTCAGTGTCAACGCTTGCAATGGGTTCATCAAGGAGTAATACATCGGGTTTTAAGATCAGTCTGGCAGCCATGGAAACCCTTTGGGCTTCTCCGCCTGATAATTCATGCCATTTTCTGGCAGCAAATTTTTGATAGGCAAGCCCCACGTTTGCAAGCGCTTCTTTTACGCGTGCTTCAAGGTTCTTTGTGTCTTTCCTGATTTTCAGACCATAGACAATATTTTCAAAAATAGTTCGTTTCAGCAGATAGGGTTTCTGGGTCAGAAGGGTGACCTTTGACCGGACGGTCGGTGAAAAAGGCAGTGAAATCTGTCCATTATAAAAGATTTCTCCCCGGGTTGGTTTTTGTGCAAAGGCCAGCAGCTTTAAAAGAGTGCTTTTCCCGCTGCCGTTTGGCCCGATAAGAGCTGTAATGGAGCCTTTTTCGATTGTAAGGGTATCAATATTCAGCACTTTTGTGTTTCCATAATAGTGTTGGATATCTTTTAAATGGTATATTATTTCTTTTTGGGTCATTGTTTCCTTAAAAAAGATAGAGACAGGTTCACAATAAAGGCAATCATGATTAAAACAAGCCCTAAGGCAATGCCGTCTGCAAACAATCCTTTGTTTGTTTCAAGGGCAATGGCAGTGGTAATTGTCCGGGTGTGATACTTAATATTGCCGCCGACCATCATGGAGATACCGACTTCGGTTAACACTCTGCCATAGGCTGTGACCGCTGCTGCCAGAATGCCGAACCGGACTTCCCAGAGGCAGGTGGCAATGATATGGCGCTTTCCCGCTCCCAAAGTGACAAGGGTTAATTTGAGATCATGATCTATACTTTCAATGGTAGAGGCGGTGATCGCTGTTATAATCGGGAAGGCAAGGATGGTCTGGCCGATTGCAATTCCTGTCAGGGTAAACAATAACCCCATTTCACCCAGAGGGCCTTGCCGGGAAATAATAGCATACACCATAAGGCCGATGAAAACCGTTGGAAGGGCAAGCAGGGTATCCAGAATCGTTCTTAATTGTTTTTTTCCTTT
>JAFCZY010000235.1 GCA_019314105.1 Deltaproteobacteria bacterium | reverse complement strand
TTTTTGCCGATTTTGCCCAGACCCTGGACAAGTCCCATTGCCGAGGTTGATTTACCTTCACCAAGGGGGGTTGGTGTGACAGCGGTCACATTGATGTATTTCCCGTCCGGCTTATCTTTAAGACGGTCAAGTACGGCTCTGAAATCTATTTTAGCAATATAGTGACCCTGGGGAAGAAGTTCTTCTTTGGTAAGTCCCAGTTTTTCACCGATTTCATAAATAGTGAGCATTGTTTTCTCTGCATCTTCTGCAATTTCCCAGTCTAGGTGTTTGGTTGGATCTAACGCCATGGTTTACTCCTTAGTTGCTATTGACTCGAAAAATGAGTCGTTAAAAAAAATACTGATGAAGCCAAATATATACATTTTGGTCACAAAAATTCTATTTGCATCATCTACCTATTAAATAAAATAAAAAAAATCAACTTTTTTCGTTCATACGATTTGAATTTATTAATTAAATTCTATTCAGCGACATACCACATTGTAGGCAACCTTCACGGAATCTCAGTTATATTGGGGGGTTTGATGATTGAGCGGAAAAATCATTAAATTTACTCCTCTATTGACAAAAAACCATATAAATTATAAGTCATATCCTGTTATCAACAAATTAAGAAATGATAAGGGCACTTAAATGGGAAGATATTTCAAGTTGGTGTTACCTGAGTTTGATTTAGCTGTTTCATTATCTATTTGTCCTTTTCTGATAACATCCTGTCAGTTTAATCTTAACCCCCCCCAATTCATAACTATCTTTAATCTTAGGAGGTAAAAGTGGGATTTGAAATAACCAAAGAAACTTATGCCGGCAGTATCAAAGGCATCACCATAGGAAAAGGTGATACTGCCCTTACCGTCGGCGGACAAACCAGTTATCCGTTTTACCAGTTTGAAGGAAAAATGCCCAACAAACCCATTATTGCAATGGAAATCTGGGATATGGAACCTGAAGACTGGGCAGAAGCAGCCATGGCACCATTTAAAGACGTTTTGTCTGATCCGGCAGCTTGGGCAAAAAAATGCGTGGACGACTATGGCGCACAAGCCATTGTTCTGCAATTAAAAAGTATTGACCCCAATGACAAGGATGCAGGCCCGGATGAAGCAGCGGCAACGGTAAAGAACGTCCTGAGAGCCATCAATGTCCCTCTGATTATCTGGGGATGTGCAGTTCCTGCCAAAGATGAAGAAGTCTTAAAAAAAATCTGTGAGGTATGTGAAGGTGAAAACCTGATCATCGGCCCTGTTGAAGAAAAGAACCACAAAGGTATTGGTGCGGCTGCCATGGGATATGGCCACACGATTATTTCCTCTTCTCCCATTGATGTCAACCTTGCCAAACAGGTCAATATTCTTCTTGAAAACCTTGGTATGCCTTTGGATAAAGTCATTGTTGATCCCACCACAGGAGGCCTTGGCTATGGGCTTGAGTATTCCTACTCTGTTATGGAACGTCTGTCACAAGCTGCCATGACCCAGGGGGATGATAAACTCCAAAACCCAATGATCAACAATCTTGGAAATGAAGTCTGGAAATGCAAAGAAGCAAAACAGGCCGTTGAAGATGCGCCTGAACTGGGTGATCCTGAAAAACGGGCCATTCTTATGGAAGCTGTTGGTGCGGTATCCTACCTGCTTTCAGGTTCCAGCATACTGATAATGCGTCATCCCGAGTCCATTAAACTTGCAAAGGCATTTATTGATCTTATTTCTGATGGCGGGTCTGCCATGGATGTACCTGCCATTGAAAAACGCCTTGCCATGGATGTACCTGCCATTGAAAAACGCCTGGATGATGTGGAGATTGATTTCGCAGCTCTCGCTCCTGAGGCTGACCTGACCATTGAAGAAGAAAAAAAGAAAGCCGCTCCTGCTAAAAAAGCCGCTCCTGCTAAAAAAGAAGCACCTAAAGCGGCTGCCTCGGCACCTAAAAAGGAAGAAACAAAAGCGGCTCCGGCTCCTAAAGAAGAAGCACCGGCAGCACCGACAGCAGATCCGGAAGCTGAAGCCAAAGCCAAGGCAGAAACGGAGGCCAAAGCAAAAGCCGATGCCGACGCCAAAGCAAAAGCTGAGGTTGAAGCAAAGGCAAAGGCAGAAGCCGATGCTAAAGCCAAGGCAGAAGCTGATGCAAAAGCCAAAATTGAAGCGGAAAAACAGGCCGAAAAAGATGCTGCTGCAAAACGTGAAAACGAAGCAGAAGCCTTAAGGCTGAAGAGAGCAAAAGAGCAGGAAGAAAGAGCGGCAAAGGCTACGCCTGCAAAAGATAAAAAAGTGACCATGACAGCAGCCAAGACCCAGAGATCCAGCCTGTCTAAATTTAAGAAGGTCAAAAGATAATGCAGTAGTTTAAATTATAAATTTAGTAACATAATAATATGAGGAGGAACCTCTAATGGCAGAAGAAAAGAAAAAAGTGAAAGCTCCGAAATTAGCTGATCCAATTGCATCTTCCATAGATGTAGCATCACAGGAAATGATAGCCCGATCCCATGAACTTGGGGTTGAAACAATTTTTGACAGAGCCCTTACAATGAAACAATGTGCCATAGGTGTGCAGGGCACCTGCTGTAAAAACTGTTCCATGGGCCCCTGTCGTCTCCCTCTTCCCAAAGCCGGGATTGAAGGTGAGGATGAGAGGAAAGGTCTTTGCGGCGCAACAGCCAATACTATTGCAGCAAGAAACTTTATCAGAATGATAGCAGCCGGTGCTGCGGCACATTCAGATCATGGCCGCGGCGTTGCAGAAGTCTTTTTGTCTGTGGCACGAAAAGAGACGGAAGATTATCAAATTAAAGATTTTGACAAGCTTCTTGAAGTTGCCAAATATCTTGATGTTGCCACCACTGTTGAGGTGGACGGAGAAGAGCTGGACAGGGATATGGACGAGATCGCACTTGAGACGGCAGAAATTGCATTGGCCCAGTGGGGCAAGTCGGAAGGCGAGCTCCTGACCGTGAAAAGAGCACCCAAAGCCCGTTACGAACTCTGGAAAAAAATGGGCGTAATTCCCAGAAATATCGACAGAGAAATCGTAGAAATCATGCACCGTACCCATATGGGCGTTGATCAGGATTATAAAAACCTGATGAAACAGGGCACCCGTGCCGCCATTGCGGATGGATGGGGTGGGTCCATGCTGGGTACCGATCTTCAGGATATTCTTTTTGGAACTCCTTATCCCCTCCAGTCTGAAGCCAACCTTGGTGTCATGAAGGCAGATCATGTAAATATCATTATTCATGGCCATGAACCTATTTTATCTGAAATGATTATTGCTATTTCACAAAAACAGGAAATAATTGATTACGCCAAATCAAAAGGTGCTAACGGAATCCAGCTTTCAGGAATTTGCTGTACAGCCAATGAAATGCTTCAGCGCCATGGCATACCCATTTGCGGTAATTTTCTGCAACAGGAGCTTGCCATTATAACCGGCGCATGCGATGCCATGGTAGTTGATATCCAGTGCATCATGCAGAATATTGCCAATGTTGCAAATTGTTTTCATACCAAGATAATCACTACCCATCCTATTGCCAGAATGGAGCAAGATACGACTATCCACATCGAATTTGACGAACATCATGCGGCAGAAGATGCCGAACGGATCATAAAAATAGCCATTGATAATTTTCAAAACCGTGCTGCAGAAATTATGATACCAAAGCATAAAGAACCGGTTGTAGCCGGTTTTGGTGTTGAATCCACAGAGTATCATCTTGGCGGATCATTCCGCGGCACTTACTATACCCTCAATGACAACATAATAAATGGTCGTGTCAGAGGTGTTGCCGGTGTTGTAGGATGTAACAATGCCAGGACAAAACACAACCGTGATCATATCACCATTTGTAAAGAGCTGATCAAAAATGATGTACTTGTTCTTACAACCGGATGTACGGCAATAGCATGTGCCACAGAAGGTCTGCTTGTACCTGAGGCTGCAGCAGTATACGCTGGTGCCGGACTTTCTGAAGTTTGTGAAACCGTTGGGATTCCTCCTATTCTTCACCTGGGTTCCTGTGTGGATAACAGCCGGATTCTCATGGCGGCAACAGAAGTGGTGAAAGCCGGCGGCCTGGGTAATGATATCAGTGATTGGCCTGTTGCAGGCAGTGCTCCTGAATGGATGAGTGAAAAAGCGATAAGTATTGGTCATTATTTTGTCGCATCAGGAGTTTATACGGTTTTCAGCAACCTGCCCATAACGGGTGCGCCGGTGTTCAGTGATTATATCTGCAAAGAATTTGAAAATATTTATGGCGGTATGTGGGATACTGAACAGGATCCCATCAAGCATGCCCATCTCATGATTGCCCATATTGATAAAAAACGAAAAGAACTCGGCATCGACAAGGCAAGAGACAGGGTTATGATGGATTTTGCGGCGCGCCAGGCGCTTTAGGTATCATCAGAATTATGAATTGTAAAAGTATTATTAAATATAAAATCCTCAACGAAGGAGGAAGAGAATGTCAAGATTAATAGCATTTGCTGCCATTCAGGGTGGCTATAAAGTAGTTTCACAGGCCGAAGGGGCGTTAAACAAAGCACTTGCAACCTATGATGCGGATACCAAAGTCGGATTTCCCAATACCGGATATTTTCTGCCGGTAATCTATTCACTTTTTGGCATCAAGGTTGAAACCCTTGAAGATTTGCAGGAACCTCTGGATATTGCCCGGGGACTTCTTCCCCCGCACGTTAAAAACAAAACATGGCTTCCGTTTCTTGGGCCTCTTCTGGATGCAGGCATGGCAGGAATTATCTCCTATGAGATCATAGAAGCACTCAGGTATCTGAATGAACCTGATTTTTATCTCCATGCTGAAGATCCGGATATTGAAAACGGAAAAATCTGGACCGGTGCTGCAGATGATACCATCTTCAGGAAAAGAGGGGTGGAATTTGTTGATGGAACCGCTCCTGGTTTTGCAGCAATAGTCGGTTCTGCGCCTGATGCAGAAACCGCTAAAATGATCATTGAAGATTATCAGCAAAGAGGTCTTTACATGTTCTGTGCGGCAAACCACAACGGAACAACCGTTATTGAACAGTTGATTGAAGCCGGCGTACAGATTGGCTGGAGTACCCGAATCGCCTGTTTCGGCCCGGATATTTCATCAGCCGTATTTGCACTGGGATTTGCCAACAGGGTCGCCATGGCCTTTGGTGGTGTTCAACCCGGTGATTACAAGAAAATTCTCATGTACAACAAAGAAAGGGTGTTTGCATTTGTCAATGCGCTGGGCGACGTTGGAACCGAATGGGGTGTGGCTGCTGCCGGTTGTGTCAACTGGGGGTTTCCCAACATCGCCGACACCGATATTACCGAAATTCTTCCCACGGGTATCTGTACTTACGAGCATGTAGTTGCTCCGGTTGCCCATGAAGACATCTGTGCAAAATCAGTGGAAGTCCGTGGACTTAAGACCCTCGTTTCCGATATTGAGATCCCCTGTGCATTCGGCCCTGCTTATGAGGGCGAGCGGGTAAGGGGCGCGGATTTATATGCCCAGTGCGGTGGGGGTAAAACCCAATGCACCGAGCTTGTAAAAATGGCTGGTATCGGTGATATTGAAGATGGAAAGGTTATCCTGGACGGACCGGATGTTGACAGCATCAAAGAGGGAGAAACCTTCCCGCTTGGTATCTTTGTACAGATAGCCGGCCGTGAATTTCAGGAGGACTTTGAGCCCATCATAGAAAGACAGATCCAT
>JAFCZY010000234.1 GCA_019314105.1 Deltaproteobacteria bacterium | reverse complement strand
GAGTTTCCTGAAGATCACCGATTAATCCCCCTTTTCCAAGTTCTTTGTCCCAGACCTGTTCTCTGAACCAGGACATACTTGGTTTTTCAGGACTGTCAATTTTTTCCTGGGGAGATTTTGCTTCAATAAGCTGCCATTGAGAGCGGTTGGAAAATGATTTCAGCAGTTTGGGGGTATTAATTTTTTTCAGGAAAATATTCAGGTTGATAAGAAGCCAGTTCCAGTCATCATCAGACAGGGCCGTTAATTTGGCATCTTTTTGTGAAAAATTCTGTATGTTTCCTCTGACAAAGACTTTGCCGCCCACCATTCCCACAAGCGGTCGGTGACCCAAAATTTGATCTTGGGAGGTTGTGCCATGACCGCAGATAACGGCAATACCACCGGCCATGAATTCACCAAAATAATCTCCTGCTGTTCCCAGAACCCAGAGTTCAGGGGGCTCAAATCTCGGGTTTCTTTTGGTCATGGTCATACCCCGGGCGCCAATGGAACCACCAATATAGACTTTACCCTGGGCCGCACCATTCATTACACCATTGGAAGCATGGCCGTGAACAATAATTTGGGCGCCTGCATTGAGCCATCCAATATCATCTGAGGCCGGTCCCATAACTTCGATTCGGGTATTTGCATTGCCCATGGCGCCGGCTCTTTGACCTGATTGACCGGTAATTCGGATATAGGTTTTTTCAGTTCCAGCATCCCAGAGTCTTCCGCCAATCCCATGTTGTCCAAATCCTTCAACTTCAATGCTTCTGCGGCCGTTTTTTATATGGCGATGAAGGGTCTCTTCCAAAATCCTGGAAGAAATTCTTTTACCCTCTTTTTGACCGGATATTTTAATAAAGGCATCTCTATTTATTTTTATCATTCTTCACCCCTTCCTATATCACATACTTTATACTGAGGCGTTCTGCCGCTGCATAATCATCAATTCCAAGCGCATCAGACATCCCAATGGGCAGAGAGGTGGAACGTCCAAGCGGGGCGACTATTTTTTTAATTTCAGTATCAAAGGAGATAAAAAGATCAACAATTCTCTGGGCTACGTCTTCAGGGTCAAGCCGTCTGTAAAGCCGCGGGTCCTGGGAGGTGATACCTTTTGGACAGATTCCCACATTGCAGACATTGCAGCGGTCTTCTTCTGTACCGACACAGCCGGCTGCTGCCTGCATCACATATTTTCCAATCTGTATGCCACTGGCGCCCAGCATAATCAATGCAGCGGCATTGGCAGCAAGATTGCCATTTTTACCAATTCCACCGCCTGCAAAAATGGGGATTTCGTTTTGCTTTCCGATTTTGGTCAGGTTTAGATAGCTGTCCCGGATACAGGATGCAATGGGATGACCCATGTGATCCATGGAAACTGCATATGCAGCGCCTGTTCCGCCGTCTTCACCGTCAATGGCAAGTCCTGCTGCATAATCATTACGAGTCAGGTTATTTAATACGGCAAGGGAAGTAGAAGAGGCAGATATTTTTGGATAGACCGGGACTCTAAATCCCCAGGCCATGGACATGGACAGGATCATTTTTGCCACAGACTCTTCTATCGAATATTGCGTTTGATGGGTGGGAGGGCTTGGCAGGCTGATTCCCGGGGGAACTCCCCGGATAGCAGCAATTAATTTATTGACTTTATGCCACATCAAAAGGCCGCCATCACCGGGTTTGGCTCCCTGGCCATATTTGATTTCAATGGCGCAGGGATCTTCTTTCATGTGAGGGATGGCATGAATGATTTCATCCCATCCAAAATATCCGGAAGCAACCTGTAGAATAACATATTTCAAAAATCTGGAGTTTAATAATCGCGGCGGACATCCCCCTTCTCCAGTCGATATTCGGACAGGCATTCCAATGACTTCATTCAGATAGACTACCCCCATTTGAAGACCTTCCCACATAGTGGGAGACAGCGCACCAAAGGACATTCCGCCGATCATCAAAGGATAAATCTCTCTGACGGGCGGGATCCAGCCTTTTTCTTTCAATCGCTTCATGTTTTCCTTGGGAGGAAGAACTCTGCCCAAAAGGGTTCTCATTTCAAACTCATGGCGTCCCGCATCCAGTGCAGGATCAGTGAGCATGGAAATTCGGGTGAATTTAATTCTATCCAGGATGGATTGAGATGCATTCCTTCTGCCGCCGCGTCTTCTGGGGATTCCCTTCTGGTTAATATGAAACTTGAGTCTGTCCAACCCCGGGTTTTTTACAGGACGAATGGCATCATTGGGGCAGACCATGGTACACATGGCACAGCCGATACAGGCATTTTCTACACGGGTTTTCTGTCGGATACCATAAAAAGTATCATACCGGTTGGAAAGGGTCTCATTTTTCTTAATCGAGGTTTCAATGATTCTTTTCTGAAATACGGCAAGTTCAATGGCTTTGACAGGGCATACAGCAGTGCATTGACCACACAGGGAGCAGCGGTTGTTGTTATAGTTCACCTGCCATGGCAGATCATTCAGACTTAGAGAGGAAGGTTCAAGGCTTCGGTTTGACGACATACGGTTACCTCCTGACGGTCAGGGCTGACAATTATAGTATCAAGATGCATGGGTTGGATATCTTTTGCTTTATCCCGATTCGGGATAACGGCATCAAGGCCGCAGATTTCAGAGGAAAATCCAAACATACCGGGTCTTCCACCGACAACACCGGGGCGAAGTTTTTTTCTGTCCTGGACCATAAACATAGAATAGTCCGGCAGTGTACCGATGACACAATTTGGACCATCAATAATAAGAGGCCTGCAGGTTCTTTTCAGGTGTGAGAGGAATTCTGCATCCGGGTGTTTTTTTAGATCCTCTTCCTGCAAAGGCGTAATAACATGTTTGTAGGCATCAATTCCCAGATTGAGGTCAACCATGGCATAATGAAGAATATGGGCAAACACTTCTGAGTCGGATTGATATCCTCGATAACCCGGAAAATCTCTTGATGTAAGAAAGTCCTTGATGGGAATGAAGGCGGTGTTTTCTCCATTGGTCATAGTGCTGTATCCTTTGATAAAGAAGGGATGACAGGCATAAAGATTAATGGCATAATTTGTGTTTTGTCTGCCCTGAGCCATGATGATCCGGGCATGGAGTTCTTTTCGATCTAACCCGAGATAATCCGCCAATTGCATGGGATCTCCAATTTCTTTGATCATGATGGTGTCTGGCCAGAATGAAAAAACAATCATATCTTTTTTTTCTTCGCCCATTTTTCGAATTTGCAGTCGAATCATCATCAGCTTTTTTGAGATTTCGTCTGGTTCAAGATTTTCCCATTCTTCAGGCAGTTCATAGGCTCTAATCAGGTAGAGATCTCTTTTGGGGATGTTATCGACAGGTTTTTTGGGTATGGTTAAAGAAATTTTATATTTGGTAAGAAACCCCTTATCCATCATAAATAGATCCAGACGTCGGATACCTTCTTTACTGAAGATTCCAGATAAAATAGGCGCATCTTTCATCTCTTCAAACGGTCCCCCCAGATCCTGAAGCAAAAGCCCCATGCCGGAACCGTCATGCCCTTCCTTCATTATATCAAGTGCTTTAATCGCCAGCATTGGAGATACAGGGTCTTTACTGGTAAGTGAGAATAAACGACACATTATATCGATGCTTCCTGATGGTGTCCGCAGCCACCCTCTTTTTTATTCTTTTTTGTCTGACAGAAGTCAAATATATGAAATAGTTTGAGTTCATTTTTTTCAAAAAGTTCAATATTTTCCAGAACAGTATCTTTTTGGGCTTGATACACTTTTATATCTGACGACATAAGATTCCTCTGGGATCCATCCCCCATGCATCGGGTAACCACCGCATTGACGTGATCCTTTTTTTTGAACACCCCGGTTTTACATGTAGCTCCTTTGTTTGCAAGTTTTTGGTTTTTTTTGAGCTCAAGGTCCCGAGTTTCCAGATCTACAATTAAAAAATGTTCAGCAACACCAAAATGGT
>JAFCZY010000233.1 GCA_019314105.1 Deltaproteobacteria bacterium | reverse complement strand
TTGACCAATCTTGAAACAGCTTTGCTTCATTTTGCTCAAAAAAAACAGATTAATGTTCAGGATGTTGAAACGGCCATTGAAAAAAAATCATTATTATATGACAAGGCGGGTGAGGAACATTTTAATCTGATTTCCGCATTGATCAAAAGTATGCGGGGCAGTGACCCGGATGCAGCGATTTATTGGCTTGAACGGATGCTCATGGCAGGGGATGACCCGTATTACATGCTCAGAAGAATGATTCGGTTTGCCACAGAAGATATTGGCATGGCTGATCCGGGTGCATTGACCATGGCGTTGAATGCCAGTGAGGCGTTTCGAATATTAGGTCGTCCCGAAGGAGAGGATGTCCTCTTTCAGGCCGCCATCTATCTTGCAACTGCGCCCAAGAGCAATGCGGTTTATACAGCGCATAAACAGGTAAAAAAGACGATCCAAAAAATGGGGTATTCACCGGTCCCGTTTCATATCAGGAATGCCCCGACAAAATTGATGAAAGATTTGAAGTATGGCAAAGGGTACAAGTATGCCCATGATTATAAGGATGCCTATATTCCCCAGTCCTATCTGCCGGACGATCTTGGAGATCAGCGGTTTTATTTTCCAACAGACCGGGGATACGAGAAAACCGTAAAACAGCGGGTAGAGATCTGGATCAAATTAAAAAAGAAAACAGATGAACAGCCCTGATGTGTAGTGGTCGGATGCTTTTTTGAGTTTGCATGAAGGTTAATTGCAAGCTTGAGTAAATTTGTTATGTTAAATCGGCAATGTTCATGTTTTTGGAAGAATCAAATTTAATATTTACTTTTTGTCCGACCCTGTTCTCTAATGTGAGTTGCTTAAAGATATCCGGGTTATTTGGTGTCCTGGCGATAAATCTGAAATTGTCCCGGGTTCTTCCATAAAGCACAGCATAAGAGGGTTTCTGATCCAATGAATAGATAATCGTATAGGTCTCAATGATTCCGGGACCGTTAACCTGATGTTTAATTTTTACGGGGGCATCACCGGCAAAACAATTTTTTTGATCTATGATATCATGATTTTTGAATTCACCCGTTGAAGGCTCAGACCCATAGATACCGGCCGCATGTTTATGCATAAACCAGCCAAGGGCTGTGACAAGACCGTTTGATTTTTCTCCACTGGAAATCTTTTCAGCAAGGGTTGCCACCCCATGGAGGCTGTAATTATTACCCGGACCTCCAAAAAAACCAAGCCCTCCGGTCAGGGTGAGCGGCCTGGGATCATCATCTGTTATCCCGATCATTTTTTTTGCTATGGAAACAGCACAGGGAAAGCACGAATAAAGATCAAAACAATCCAGACTTTCCAAGGGCATGCAGGATCTTTCCAATGCTTTTTCAACAGCGGCCTTAAGTGGTGGGCTTGAGGTGAAGTCAGATTTTTCAATCATAAATCGCTGCCGGTCTTGAGCATACCCGCCCCCAAGAAAATAGACGGTTTGGCTGCCTTTTTGTGAATATTTTTTTGCCGTTTCTTCTGACATCAATATGACAGCAGCCCCCTGATCAACGGTAACAAATGAATTCATGAATTTGGTATAGGGGAAGGCAATGGGCCTGTTGGCCGGGCCGGGGGTAATGATTTCTCCGGGGGATTTCATGGATTTTGTCCAGGCATAGGGATGATCCACAGCTACTTTGCTGAATTTGGACCACATCTTTCCGATTTTCATCAGGTAAGGTTGCAGATCCAGGCCGGATGCAGCCCAGAGTGCCGTCTCAAAAAGCGGAAATCCCTGCATGGGGTGTTCAATGCCATGTAACCTCTCCAAGAGAGTGGAACCGATAAGATCATCTCCTGTGTAATTTTTGGGTATGCCTCTGAATAAGGCACTCTCAACTTTTTTTGAATTTTTATCTCTTTGAACGTAGGCTTCAGCACCCACAACAAGGACAGAATTCAGTTCATTGCGGGCAATCATGCCGGCAGCAAGGTTGATCATTGTCTGGGGAGAGTTGCCGCCAATCCCGGAAACATGGGTGAACTTTGGTGTGGCACCTAACTTTTGGGCAAGCTGTCCAGCAGGCGATGTGTAGTAGCGGCTTAATGTCCGGATGACCATGATGCCGTCCAGATCCGTCAGAATTTTCCCGGAATTCATCCTTTCAGCGGCTCTTTGGGATGCTTTGCTCATCAATCCCATGGGATCCTGCGGTGGTTTGTTCAATTCTTTCGGCTGAGTGATCTGGCCCCATCCCGCAACAATAACTTTTCGTTCCATAGCAAAAGAAATCCTTATTCAAAATCAGGTTTTCGCGAGTGTTGCGTAAAATGGCTGATTTGTCAACTTTAATGGAAATCGATCTTCTTTGTGTTGTGACGCCCCCTTTTTTTTTGATACTTGCTTTGATATAAATCATAATTGTTATGCAAAAATGAAAAATTCAAATTGCAGAAGGAAACAGAGAAAATGGAAAAACCGGTATTGTTTGAAATTAAAGAAGGTATAGCCATGATTACCTTGAATCGACCGGAAAAACGTAATGCCATTAACCGGGCGCTTCTAATACATCTTTATAATGCCCTTGATGAGGTCTCAAATAATGATAAGATCCGGGTCGCTGTCATTACCGGAAACGGCAAATCATTCTGTGCGGGGATTGATCTGTCTGTGATTAAAACAGAGAATCTTTTTGATCCCCGTGGCGATGGGAAAGACCTGCCGGATATTATTGAAGCGTGTAAAAAGCCCATCATCGGCGCTATCAATGGTCATGCCATTACAGGCGGTTTTGAGATAGCCTTGAACTGTGATTTTCTTATTGCTTCGGAACGGGCTTCTTTTGCTGATACCCATGCAAAAGTGGGGATTCATCCGGGGTGGGGCATGACCCAGCTTCTACAGCAGGCAGTGGGGCTGCGAATGGCTAAACAGATGTCTTTTACCTGTCAATTTATGTCTGCTGAAAAAGCCCTGCAATGCGGTCTTGTCAATGAGATGGTGCCTCATGAGGAACTGATATCCCGCGCCAAACAGATATCAATGGAAATCTGCGCCGTAAATCAGGAGATGCTGGGCGTTGTAAAAGACTTGATCAAGTATAAAAATCGTGCCACCCTGCAGGACGCTTTTGCCCACGAACGCAAAGGATTCAGGACGTTTGTGGAAAAGTTCTTAAGGCCTTGGTAATAATAAGGTTATTGTAATAATATTGATGAATCTTAGATCCTTGGGATAATTTTTATCTCCAATTATGTAGCGACTTTTTTTTGTTGCGAGTTTTACCCCGCCTGATCCCGCAGACCCCGCCCCATTAAAAAAATACCCCGCCAGCCCTTCTTATATGGCAATCATAGACCTGAGGAGGTACCAAGTCTATGAAAAAGGAAATACGGAGACGCAGGTGCAAACACTGTGATGATTTATTCAAGCCGGATCCCCGCAATTTAAAAAGGCAAAAGTTCTGTAGAAAATCAGAATGCAAGGAAACCAGCAAACGGTACAGTCAGCAAAAATGGTTGATGAAACCCAAAGATAAAGACTACTTCTCAGTTCCTGCAAATGTCATCCGGGTTCAGCAGTGGCGCTAGGAGAACCCAGGATACTGGAAGCGGAAAAAGTTTAAAAAAGTCACTTCGTTAATTAAAGGTGCGTTACAAGATATCATTTATTTTACAGATCTGGGAGAAGTAAAATTGGTGCCGGATGTTCTTAAAAAACTGATTTATCAAAATCTGGTCATGCATGGATGTCAACCCTATCTTGTCAGCGGGAATTGGGCCACAAACAGTCATTATTGTTTTCATGCCACTATGAACGCCTCTTAATAAAATTTCTGCGAACTCTTTTGGTTTGTTCGGGCAAGGACATTTGATACCTTCAAACATAATAGAACCTAATGGGAAAATCACATCTTCCGGAATCCATTTCGGATTCCCTTGTGGATCACGCCCGACCCTATCGTGATCCAATCGGAAGGATTTTTCTTCTTCGCTATAAATGTAATTGTAAATATCTACCATATTCAAAGGCCATTCCTGACCGTAAGAATCAACAATTTTTTCCCCGTCTTTCGGAAAACAGCCTATTGCATTTGTAAGACAACCCCCGATGTCTGTTCTGTGATAATATGTCACCGTATCCGGCAGGTTGCGATCTAAGACTTCGCGTACTTTGACAAACTCTTTGTTGACACAGCCAACATCTATATCATTATCATGATAAATGAATTGACCGTTTCTGTACGCTCCCAGCAAGGTTCCGCCCTCTAAAAAAAATTCAATGCCGGCATCTTCCAAAACTCCTTTGATTATCCGAAACAATTCTAATCGTTCGCCAATTATTTCTTTATTCTTTTTAATGGTTTCTTCTTTATTACTGGTCGTTACATCGCCCCACCAACTTAACCTTTTTTCTTCCATCATAATACTACTTTGTTAAATTAGATATTAATATAATTGTTTGTATTCCAGTTTAATATGTTTTGTTTGTCATTTTTGTAATATCTCAAAATATCTTTTGCCCTTTGGAGGTGTCTCTTTATCATTTGGTCAATTTTCAAGTCAAATTTTTTAGCCCTGTTGCTAAAAATTTCTGCCAACAACTCTCTTGCATCATTATATGACATTAATGGTATCTGCTTTTTATATTTTATTCTTTGTTCCATTACAAAAAGCATGGCTAAAAAGGTCAATACCATATGGTTATGTGGATTTTGGTTTAAAATGACTCTAATTTGATAAAAATCAATGAGTTATGCAGCAAAATATCTTTTGCCCTTTGGAGGTGTCTCTTTATCATTTGGTCAATTTTCAAGTCAAATTTTTTAGCCCTGTTACTAAAAATTTCTGCCAACAACTCTCTTGCATCATTATATGACATTAATGGTATCTGCTCTTTATATTTTATTCTTTGTTCCATTACAAAAAGCATGTCTAAAAAGGTCAATACCATATGGTTATGTGGTTTTTGGTTTAAAATAATTCTAATCTAATATAAATCAATGAGTTATGCAACAAAATAACTGTTTATTTAATCTAACAAAGTAGTATTAATTAACAAGTCGATTAATTCTGTCTTTTTTAATTTGCTATATCCCTTAACATTATGTTTTCGTGCTGTGTCTTTTAAATCAAGAAACTTCTTTTTATCTAACAATAGTATTAATTCTCTTTTTTGCATATTATTCGATCTATTGGCTATAACGTTTAAATAAACGCCTGTTTTAATGGCGTTTA
>JAFCZY010000232.1 GCA_019314105.1 Deltaproteobacteria bacterium | reverse complement strand
AGATCCTGAATACCGGATGAGGTAAAAAGGGTTGCAATGGCATCCACGCCATATCCTTTTGCAATGGAACCAAGATCAAGGGTGACGTCTGTGGTTTTATCAATCATCTGCGGTTTTTTGATATGAATGTGGTTAAACCCGGTTTTTGATACTGCCAGGGTTATTTTGTCGGGTTCAGGAATTTGGTTTGTTCTTTTTTTTGTTCCGAATCCCCAGAGGTCAACCAGGGGTTTCACGGTTCCATCCCAGGAACCATCCGTCATTTGATATAATTTTTTGGCGGTTAACAGGAGGGTATAAAAATCAGAAGAGATATGGACAGGAATGGAGATTTTCTGGCGGTTAAAACGGGAAAGTTCGCTTTCAGGATCGTACATGGAAAGTTTTTTATTTACTTCCTTCAGGCGGACATCCACTTTGTTTTTCCACACTGCCGGGGATTCTTTTTGGGTTGAGATGAATTTTATGGTGTAAAACGTCCCCATGGTTTTACCTGAAATGGTGTGCTGCCTGCCTAAATTAGAAGCAAGTCCTGTTGAATGAAAAATAAGAAAAGAGAAAAAGAGGTAAAAAATGATGATTTTTAACAGTTTCATGTATTCAATCCTTGGGTTGTTTTTCATTTATTATAAATATTTTGCCGATAATGCAAGATCCTTTATTGAGGGATCAGGCCATATCTGTTAATAGATGAAAAATGAAAAAAAGAATTGTTAAGATAAAAAAGGTGCCGGTTGAACTGTATAAAATTTTAAAATTTGAGAATCTTGCTTCAAGCGGCGGGGAAGCAAAATTTATGATTGTGGATGGTTTTGTAAAAGTAAACGGCCGCATTGAAACGCGAAAACGAAAAAAAATATATCCCGGGGATACAGTCGAAACAGGCGGTCTTGTCCTTGAAATACATATTCAGTCACAAGTTACTTGACGCACAATGATCCTGCAACATGAAAGCAGATAACAGAGACGGCGTTGGCAACATTAATGGAATTTTTTTTGCCAAACATTGGAATATGAGTAAACCCGTCGCATGCTTCCATGACATGTGATGAGATCCCGTATTCTTCATTCCCGAAGACAATAATGGTTTTCTTTTCCCATGCAATGTCATAAAAAGGACGGGCCTCTTCAATGGTCTCAACACCAATGATCCGGAACCCGTTTTTCTTTTTTGCAAGCAGGGTTTGGGCAAGGTCGGTTGATTTTTCCTGTTCAACCCATTTATGCGCGCCCATGGCAGTTTTCTGGACACCCGGATGTTCTTTTCCCGGGATGTTCCCGAGAATAATGGAGTTAAAGCCCGCAGCTTCACAGGTCCTGAAAATAGATCCCACATTAAAAAGGCTTCTTAACCCATCCAGAGCCACGTGACAATTAAAATCAGTTGGATGACAGGAAAGGGGCAAGTCATTTGTTTGAACTTTTTCAAATAAATCATGATCACGGACTATGCCGCCTGTGGCAGACCGGTGAAAGTGAATCCTGTCGGAAATCGTTTCAATCCACACTCTTGCAGTGGTGGAATCCGGTTTAATAAAAGGACGCATTCCGGTCCAATTAAGGATGTCGTTATACTGGCGTGTAAAGAGATCTAAAGAGGCCTGATTAACACGATTGGTGGTTAGTTTCTGATAAAAGCCGGATAACCAGGTTATCATATGCTTGTTTTGGGTTTCAGGGCAAAGCGACATCAACTTTTTTTTTGTAAATCCAAACGTATCCATTTTATGATCTCTAAAGTCCTGAGGTGTCCGTTGTTATTCCTCCCACCATTTTTTCTTTTTAGATTTCTTTTTAGATTTTTTTTTCTTTTTTTTGTATTCTTTTAATTTATACGGCACTTCATTGTTGACAGCAAGTCGCCATCCCTGCCCAAGGCTTGCTGATACCATCCATCTCCCATCGGTTGACATCCTGATATACAGGTTGTTATCAAAGTAGGTTTCCGGTACATTTACAACAACGTAAGCCCCAAGTCCCGATCGGTATTCAAGGTTATGGCCATGACGGTTTTTATGACGGTATCCATGGGCTGGTGCATGAGGAGGCGGTCCCGGTTTATGATATTTTGCTTGATGAACGGGTACTCCCGGTATCTGGATACCAACCCCTACTGTGTTGCAACCTGCCAGAAAAAAAAGTCCAAAAGAAATCACGAGCACAAGTTTAAAATATTTCATTTTTGCATCCCTTTTCTTTAAGTTGTTTGATAATAAAAAATGAGATTTATGTATCATAGCTTTTTTTTAGCACAGCTTCAACAAGACAAATTGAATTATTTTTAAAGTTTGTATACATGTTTTTGCCAAAAAATTTTGCATTATTACCGAAAATGATACCGAGATTCAGAGCGTTGGGTCGGGGAGGCCTATTTTTGGAAATAGCATTAAATTTTTCCCACCCTGTGCAGGCACTGGAGGTTTGATCTGAAAAGAGTTCTATTTCAAACCCATGGTCTTTAAAAATATGGGACAGAATATCCCAGGATTCAAGAAATGAGATAGAGGATTTGTCCGCCCAGGGAACGGGAAGAAGAAGCGTATCATTTTCTCCCTTTGTGATTTCATGTAACATCAGCTTTCCACTGGGTTTTAATATTCTGGAAAATTCTTTGGCTGCTGTTGATGTGTCTTCAATATTCATTAAAATATGCTGGCATAAAACAGCATCAAAGGTATTGTCTTCAAAGGGCAGCTCAAGAATGGAGCCTTGTTGGAATGCAACAAAGTCTTCAAGTCGGGTACACTGGGTCAAAAAATTTGCCGCTTCGATAAATTTGTCTGCCAGATCAACCCCGATAACCTTGCAGTTAAATTGTCTGGCAAGGAGCCGGGAAGATCCGCCAAGACCGCAGCCGGCATCAAGAACCAATGCGTCGGGAGAGAGTCTTGTTTTTTTAAATAATTCAATGCTGGTCCGGGCACCCCCGGTATGTATCTGATCAATGGGGGAGAGATCTTTTAATTCAAGATTTGAAAGATCTTTCCCTGCTTTGAGTAATGCGGTTTTTATGGTTTGAGTCAGATCGTCTGAATTATAGTGATTTTTTATTTCTGATTCCATGGTAAATTGTAAATTGGGGTCAGTCTTGGCTTATTCGGTAAATAAGCCAAGACTGACCCCCTTAAGTTTATGAGTTAAGTTCTTCAAGATTACCAAAAAAATTAAGGGATTCAGGATTCTTCAATGCATCCTTGTTTTTTACTTCTTTTCCTTCAATCATTTTTTTAACGGCCAGTTCAACTTTTTTCATGTTGAGCGTGTAGGGCACATCCGGGCATTCAATGATTTTAGCCGGGACATGCCTTGGGGAGGCATTGGCCCTGATATCTGCCTTGATCTTGTTTCGAAGCGCATCATTCAGTTCAAATCCCGGGGCCAGTTTGATAAAGAGAATGACCCTGACATCATTGTCCCAGGATTGTCCCACAATAACAGAGTCTTCAAGTTCTTCCATGGCATCAAGCCGGCGGTAGATTTCAGCCGTACCAATCCTGACACCACCGGGATTAAGTGTGGCATCTGATCTGCCGTACATGATCACACCACCGTGTTCTGTGACCATGATAAAATCTCCATGGGTCCAGATTCCCGGATAGTCGTCAAAATAGGCAGAATGGTATTTGGAGCCGTCTTCGTCCCCCCAGAAAAAGATGGGCATGGACGGGAAGGGCGCGGTGCAGACTAGTTCAGCCTGTTTACCTACTACAGGTTTGCCACTTTCATCATAGGCATAAACCTTCATGCCAAGGCCGCGGCACTGGAGTTCTCCGGTATAGACCGGCCCGATGGGATTTCCCAGGGCAAAACAGCCGTTGAGGTCTGAACCACCGGAAATGGAGGAAAGCTGGAGGTCTTCTTTGACTTCCTTGTATATAAATTCAAAATTTTCATCTGACAGGGGGGAACCCGTTGAAAGAATTGATTTTAAGGCAGACAGGTCAAATTGTTTTCCGGGTTTTACTCCGGCAGTTTTTAA
>JAFCZY010000231.1 GCA_019314105.1 Deltaproteobacteria bacterium | reverse complement strand
GGGTAATGAAAAAATCGTTGATATCGGTTGTGGCTGCGCCATCATGCCGTTAATTCTGGCATTCAAATGGCCTGATCTCAACATCATTGGTATTGAAATTCAAAAAGAATTATCCGAATTTGCCGGACAAAACATCATCGATAACAAAATGGAAAGCACCATCCGAATTATTCATGAGAACATTAAAACCATACGGCGTTCCCACATAAACGGCCCGGCAGATTTTATCATTTCAAATCCGCCCTATAAAAAAAGAAAGTCCGGCAGGCTGAATCCGAATTCTCAAAAAGCCATTGCACGCCATGAGATCACCCTTGACATTGATATGCTTTTTAATTGTTCAAACAGGCTGCTCACTAAAAAAGGAAAATTATATCTCATCTTTCCTGCAGACCGGTTATCTGATCTACTCAATACCATGGAAAAATATAAATTTTCCCCTGAATTTTTCAGATATGTATATATAAAAAAGAATGACCTTCCCAAACGTGTCATACTCTGTGCTGAAAAGAACAGTGATACCACCTGTGTTGTGCACCCACCCCTTTTTATCTATCGCTCTGAAAATAAATTTTCAGATGAATATAGCTCCCTGTTTAATCGGGTTTAAACCTTGACACTTTTGCAAAAAAATACTACTTTGCCTTGAATTAATTTAATGCGGAGAGGTGACCGAGTGGCTGAAGGTGCACGCCTGGAAAGCGTGTGTATCCTAACCGGGTACCGAGGGTTCGAATCCCTCCTTCTCCGCCACTGATCATAACGTGTCATATCGGATAATATGTCATATCAAGTATTAGCATTAAAATATAGGCCCCAGACATTTGACAAAGTTGTCGGGCAAAGCCACGTTACCACCACCCTTGCCAATGCAATCTCCCAGGACAGGGTTGCCCATGCCATCCTTTTTACAGGCCCCAGGGGCACCGGGAAAACAACCCTTGCAAGAATCCTGGCCAAAGCAATGAATTGCAAACAAGGCCCAACCCCCCTGCCCTGCAACACCTGTAAAATTTGTACGGATATTATTGAAGGACACTGCACAGATGTTTTTGAAATCGACGGCGCCTCCAACAACAGCGTGGATCAAATCCGGGATTTAAGAGAAAATGTCACCTATATGCCGTCATCGACAAAATATAAAATATATATCATCGATGAAGTCCATATGCTGTCAACGGCTGCATTTAATGCGCTGCTCAAAACCCTTGAAGAACCGCCTGAACATGTCATGTTCATCTTTGCCACCACTGAAGTACACAAAATACCGGCAACCATCCTGTCCCGATGTCAGCGGCATGACCTTGGCAGAATTTCTTTGGAAATGATTTCAACCCATTTGCAGCAGCTTTGCAAAAAAGAAGGCTTCCATATTGAAAAACAGAGCCTTGATTTGATTGCCCAGGAGGCTGACGGCTCCATAAGAGACGGATTAAGCCTTCTTGATAGATTATTATCTTCGGCCAGCACCAAAGAAATTGACCATACCCGTGTATTGGAGAATCTTGGCATTCAAGACCACCAAATCCTGCATGATATATCAACTGCAATCTTTGAAAACAATGGTGCCCGGCTTATCGAAATAATAGAAAAAGTAAATGATTCGGGAATTGATCTGAAAAAATTTTATTCTGATATTCTTTCCCATTTCAGAAATATGAATGTCATTAAAATCTGCGGAAAAGACAGCCCGGCTGTCAATATCACAAATTCTGAAAAAGAAAAAATTTTTCAAACCGTAGCGGCACTGTCCATCAATTTCATCAACACTATTCTACAGATCCTTTTGGATGAAGAATCCATTGTCAAGTATTCATCCCATACCAGAACTGCTATTGAAATGGTCCTGTTAAAACTACTTCAAACAAACCCGGGAGCACAAATTGATAAAATTATTAACCAGCTTGATATTCTTGCAAAACAGATAAATTTAAATCCAATAGATCCAAATCGTTCAGCTTCAAAATTTTCACCCTCGCAACACAAATTTGAGCCGGCACAAAAGCCTGATGCAAAAGGCCATCCAACGAAAAATACTGACATTCAGGCCGTCAGGGAATCTGTGGTGACACCCGGATACACTGCAGAGTTAAAATCTTCACAGGGACAAAATGAAGGGACAAAAACCTGGCAAAATTTTTTAAACAAAATAGAACAGACACTCCCCGTTATGTTTACCCTTCTTTCAAAAGGAAAGACACCTCAAACCAAAGCCAGTGAAATCATCGTTGAGATAGAAAATTGTTCAGCGTTTGAGAAAACAAGGCTTGAAAAGAAAAAACAGGAACTGCAAAACATCTGCAAAGAATTTCTGGGTAAATCCCTGATCATCAAAATACTTTCTGAAAACAATAATTTAACCCGAAACAATAAAAAAAAAAATGAAATGAAAGCCAAACGAGCAAACTTTAATCACCCGCTGGTTGTTGAAGCCCAAAAAATATTTAACGGCGAGATAATTAATTAATATTAGGAGTGAAAGATCATGAAAAATATGAATTCAATGATGAAACAAGCCCAGAAACTTCAAAAAAAAATGCTGAAAACTCAAGCTGAACTTGCTACAAAAACGGTTGAAGCCTCTTCAGGTGGCGGTATGGTCAAAGTGATTGCCAATGGTGGGCAAAAGATTGAATCCATTGTTCTTGAAAAAGAAGTGATTGACCCCGAAGATGTTGAAATGCTTCAGGATCTTATTTTAGCAGCCGTCAATGATGCGTTGAAAAAAGCCCAGGAAATGGTCTCTTCTGAAATGGGAAAACTGACCGGTGGACTCAATATTCCCGGTCTTTAAAAAATATGATGCATTATCCTGACCCAATTTTAAGATTGATCAACAGCCTGTCGACACTTCCGGGTATTGGGAAAAAAACGGCGGAACGGCTTGCGCTCCATATCCTGCATGCGCCGAATCAATACGCTGCAACATTGGCTGCCGACATCATAGAACTGAAAAACAGCATTCGGCTGTGTACGGTCTGCTTTGCCTTAAGCGATAAAAATAAGTGCAGGATATGCTCTGATCCACTGAGGGATCAGGCGCTTATCTGTGTTGTGGAAAATCCAACCGATATGGTGGCAATAGAAAAATCAAAGGCTTTCCTTGGAACCTATCACATACTGGGAGGGGCACTGTCTCCCATCGACGGCATAGGCCCGGATGACATCAGGATAAAGGAGTTATTTAAAAGGGCCGACCCTGAAAAAATAAAAGAAATTATCCTTGCCACCAAAACCAATGTGGAAGGAGAAGCCACCGCTTCCTATATCCTTAAAAAACTTAAAAAAACAAAGATCAGGGTCACAAGGATTGCTTCAGGTATCCCCATGGGGAGTGATTTGCAGTATATTGACCAGTTGACCATGCAAAAAGCAATGGAAAAAAGATATGGTTTCTGAATTTAAGACCTGGGATGATATTTTTGAATGCCAACTATGCGGTGACTGCTGCAACGGATTTGGCGGCACCTATGTTACCCAACAGGATATCATCAATATTTCAACCTATATCAATTTTGATCCTGAAAAATTTATTTCCCGATATTGTGACCGGTCAGGATCTCGCCATGTTTTAACCCTTGGTAAAGACGGCTGCTGTATCTTTTTTGATAAAATCAACCAATGTACCATCCATCCGGTAAAGCCCTATATGTGCAAAGCCTGGCCTTTCATCCGGACGATCATCAAGCATCCTGAAAACTGGAATGCCATGGCCAACTCCTGCCCGGGCATGAAAAAGGATATCCCCTATACAGATCTTCAAAAAATTGTGGCGACGGAAAAAGAAAAACTGGACAAATCGTCACAGGATTTAGCACCCCGGATATAAAATAAAAAGGCACTCTATCCATACCCGCCCCAGCCTCCACTGAAAAAAATGAATTTAATCAATCTTTATTTATTCAGAGGAATCATTCATCCACCATTCATCCCAGTGGGTCTCCATGATACTTTGGGCGATCTGTCTGCCCGTGTCGGTT
>JAFCZY010000230.1 GCA_019314105.1 Deltaproteobacteria bacterium | reverse complement strand
AACTCCAGAGAATAATGCTTAAATGGCCTTTTTGGACATCAAAAAGTGTGGTTTAAGCGCTTTTTTGATTATATTTTAGAAATTATTCTTTTAAAAATTAGACAGTTGTCTGGGCGGTGGTCAGACCCCCTTAAAAAGCCTTGCTTTATATCGTCCAATGAACTATAGTTGTGATATGGAATTTGAATGGGACCCTGAGAAAAGCAACCGATGTTATGTAGAGCGCGGATTCGATTTTGCCTATGCAGCACAGGGTTTTTTCGACCCTGATCGTATTATAATAAAAGATAACAGATACGATTATGGAGAAAACCGCTACCAAATGATAAGCAAAATCCAGTCACGTGTGTTTGTGGTCATATTCACACCACGCAATAATACCATCCGCATCATATCAGCTCGAAAGGCCAACCAAAGGGAGGTTAACCAATATGAAAAAACATCGCATGACGATTGATCCCCATCTAGTATCTCTGACTCCAGTGGGACGTATCGATCCAGACCGTGTGGATACAACCACTGAAATAGAAATAGCACGGCAAAAAGCGGCTGATGATAAAGGAGCCATGCAGGATGCAGCAAGATATGCCCGACGTATAAGAAAACGCCTGGGTCTGACCCAAACAGAATTTTCATTACGCATCGGTGTCTCTGTTGACACCATCCGCAACTGGGAACAGGGAAAACGATGCCCGACCGGGGCTGCCCGGTCCTTGCTTAAAGTTCTTGACAAAGCACCTGAAGCCTCTCTTGCTGCGCTTGATTAAAGAAAGTTATTTGATCCGGACCGAGACCACCATCAACAACCCCAAGTCGCTGGGGCTTAAGAAACCTGTACTTTTCGGGTCTGAAGTATTTTTTCTTTACCCTGTAAAAACTCCAGAGAATAATGCTTAAATGGCCTTTTTGGGCATCAAAAAGTGTGGTTTAAGCGCTTTTTTGATTATATTTTAGAAATTATTCTTTTAAAAATTAGACAGTTGTCTGGGTCAGACCCACATTCTTTACATTCTCTTCAACCCCTTATCCATCGTAACAACCGGCTTCCAGCCCAGCAGATCCCGCGCTTTGGAGCTGTCCACCTGCAAAGAACCAAACAGACGATCCGCAACATCTCTCTTGCCCAACAGACCTGCCGCAACATTTGATCTATATAGAGATTAAGAGGGTCAGGCATAGGCTGCTCTGAACTCTGTGTGATCAAGAGATGCCCTGGCGTAAAGCAAGGCTGCCTGGATATCTACCTTTAGAATCATCACAAGTCCTCCTGAAAAGCTTTTCTTATAATATCTTATCTATCGTTTTTTAACTCAGCAAGAAACTTTTTGTGAGGTATTGTTGGTTCATCTCTTCTCTCTGCTCAAGATCTCAGGTCCCTGTTGAACTTCTGTTGAACACACTTTCTCAAGCCTCAAGAATTGATTTGCCTTTTATCGTCAGACGATATTTCTGTTTGCTGCTTCGTGGTTTTTCCGGGATAGTCATCTCTATGAATCCTGCTTCCAGAGCTGGTTTCAGATACTTATCAGTAAAGTTGTCTCTGTGCTTTAGCTTCAATTTCTATTGCAGCTCTTTTCTGCTCAATTCGCTAATACAGACTTGCACCAGTTTTTTTATTTCTCCGGTGACTTGCCCGGTGACTTGCCCGGTATTCATTTCTTTCCCTGATCTTTCATGAGACAACCATCCAGGAGCCACTTCTGTCGCTGCCAATTCTTTTCAACCTGCCTTCGGATTTTAATTTCGCTAAATGTCCTTTAATGGTATTTTCGCTTTTAGAAAGCTGTAAAGCAAGTTCCGATCTGGTCATGTTTGGCAAAAGATTGTAAAATTCGATATGATTATCAAAAATTTTTAACAAAGTTTTTCTTGACACCATTAAACAATCGTGTCATTTTGCATGTCAACCGTCAATATACATGTTTATTGTTGAAGGATCAAAAAATGTACAAAAGGAACCTTCGTCTGCCTGAAAAACCAAAGCAAAGTTTTTTCCTCTGGGGAACACGCCAGACCGGTAAAACAACGTTGTTAAAGGCATGCTACCCCGATGCCATGCGAATTGATCTGCTCAAAACCGATGAACTTATGCGATACGCAAAGGAACCGGCGCTCTTGCGGGAAGAAGTGGCAGCGCTTTCGCAGGAACAATTGATTGTGATTGATGAAATTCAGAAAATTCCTGTCCTTTTAGATGAAATTCATTACATGATTCAGGAGTGGCAGCGCGTTTTTGCATTGTGCGGCTCCAGTGCGAGAAAAGTCAAACGGGGACATGCAAATTTATTGGGAGGCCGCGCGATACGCTATGAACTCTTCGGCCTTACAGCACAAGAACTTGGCTCTGATTTTTCCATTGAACATTTCGTCAACACCGGACCGCTTCCGGATCATTATGGGGCTGAAAATCCTGCTCTGGCAATCCGTGCCTATGTGGATGATTACCTGCGGGAAGAAATTCTGGAAGAGGGCCTGACGCGTCGCCTGCCAATATTTTCCGACTTTCTCAGGGTGGCAGCCATCGGGGACACGGAAATGCTGAACATGTCCAACATTGCACGAGAAACAGGCATCTCGGTTTCCACTGTCCGGGATCATTATGGCATCCTGGTCGATACCTTGATGGGGGCCTTTCTGCCGGCCTTTACATTACGGCCCAAGCGCCGCACGATTCAGGCACCGAAATTCTATTTTCGGGATCTCGGCGTGGTCAACCATCTAACAAGGCGTGGGGTCATCAGACCCGGGTCGGAACTGTTTGGCAAAGCGTTTGAAAACTGGCTGTTTCATGAACTGTCCGTTCACGCAAAATACAGCGAATTATTCTACGAACTTTCATACTGGCGGCTTTCCAGCGGAATCGAAGTGGATTTTATTCTGGGGCCGGGTACCGTCGCCATTGAGGCAAAGGGCAAATTAAAAATCACCTCCACGGATATCCGTGGACTTGTCAATTTCAAAAAAGATTTCCCTGAGACAAAATGGCTGATCATCGTTTGTCTTGAAAAAAAGATGAGAAAAACCAGCGAAGGTATTTATATCGTGCCTTATCAAGAATTTACCAAGTTGCTCTGGAATGGGAAATGGATCCAATAAGTGCAACAACCTGGTTTCTGCCCTTCAGGGTAAAGGTCACACGTAAGGCAAGCCTGATACCCATACTTAAATCGGTTATGTTATGTTTTATAATGTGTCCACATTCTGAGTACATGTACGATTTGTGCTGTTTTATCAATACCATAAACCAGACGATGTTGAATATTGATACGTCGGGAGTAGAACCCATTGAGGTTGCCAACCAGTTTTTCATAATCAGGCGGTGACTGAAACGGGTCTTCAGACAGTAACCTGAGCAATCTTTCAGCCTGAGGTTTCAGACCTGCGGATTTGAGTTTTTTTGAATCCTTCACCGCTTTTTTCGATAAAATAATATTCCAACTCACCAGTCAAGTTCCTCAAGGCGGGTCCCCTCATCCAAAGATTCTGATGCTGCATCGTGAATACTTTCAACAAGACCGGCAAACTGATTAAGGTACAATGTCTCCTCAATTGCTTTCCAGTCCATTTCACCGAGTACTACAAAATTTTGTCCATTTCGACGATTGATCCTCAAAGGATTGTGATTTTCAATTGACATATCTACATAATACTTGAGTTTCTTCCGAAAATCGTTTGCTGTTGTTTCTTTCATTTTATACCTTCCTGCTTTCAGATTATTTGCATAAATATGTCAAATCCTGATCCCACACCCCAATCGTAAAAAACCTGCTGGGCAACACTATCTGCTCCAACAGGTTTAACAGCTCTGGCAAGCTTGAGTACATTTGTCGGAAAATCCTGTTTTAAATCCTTCTCCGGCCGGTTCCACGTGCCGTCAGCGCAAATAACAATTCTCTTTTTCAAAATGCCCCCGTAACACTATTACTTTTCCATGACGTTATGTATTTTTGCAGATAGAATTCAAATATGCATGAAATAATCAAAAGAAACCTTACAGACACTATCATTGTTCGGTTAAAAACTAATTCTGCTGTCGCACTTCTTAGAGCAAGAATGTATGTGTTTCGTACAAGAAAAGCTATGCCCTATGCTTTTCACTTGTAAGCATTCTGTCGATGCTTCAAATCTACAATAACAACAATAACTTTTTCATTATCTATCAAATAGAACAATCGATAACTTCCAACTCGATATCGATAATATCCTTCAAAATCACCTTTAAGCTTTTTAATATTTACCCCGAAATAAGGATTTGACTTCAATTGGGGATATACAATCTTTTTAAGCTTTGAATAAAGCTGTGAATCAATTTTCTTTTTGACTTTTTCAAAAGTCCTGGATTCTGCAATTTGGAAATTAGACAATTGTATAATCTTCAGCTTTCAAATTTTTAAAACCATCTTTAAGATTCTGAATCAATTCCTTGTCATTCAATATTTCATTCATTTCATTATTATCGACATACTGTACTGAGGTTAGATATTGCAGCGTAGCAAATTCAATAAAATTTGAAATATTCCTTTTCTGACCGTTTGCTGCAGCCTTAATCATATGATAAATTGAATCATCGACTCTCATTGTTAATGTTTTCATGATACACCCTCACTCTGAATATTAATTATTTAAAACATATTCAATTTTATTCAATTTGTCAACCTTAATGAATGGAACATTGTGTCAGACCCCGATACTAAAGCACGCAAGTACTATCCTGCACATCATATTCAGGAACAATCTCCTTTATTTTACACCGAATACCCTGCACATCATGCAAAAGTGCCAAAGTATAAAGATCATGAACCCGATCCAGCAAATGTTTTTTAAAAGCCTCCTGACTGCCAAACCCGTTCCACTTTCCATCGGCTTTGAGCACCATGATCTTCTCATGCGTGGTGGGCACAAAATAGCCGACCCCATACTCCATTGCCTTTTCCAGCATCACATGGGTGCCCCGGATATTGTTGGACACTGCCTGCCATGGGTTGCGCTCCAGCATGGGCACATGCTTGTAGGCGGCAGCGCAGCAAATCCTTATAATTTATATCCCGCAGGGTCTTCACGCTGACCCTGCCGTCAATGACCTCACCCATGCCAGGCAGTGTCTTGAAGGGCAGGTCACAGGCCTTGCACTCCTCCACAACCATCCGCATCTGCTGACCCGTTGACGATGGCATGGCAATCAAAACTTCCAGGGCCTTGTATTTCTCCTTAATGGTACACAGCTCCTTCACCCCGCCCAGTACAGGCACCCCGTGAATGGACCGGCCATGCTTGTTCTTATCATCATCGCCAAACCCGACCACACGAAAGCTGAGCCTGGGGTTTTCACTGAGTTCCCGAAACAGCTTTTCGCCGACACTGCCGGCCCCATAAATCAATACAGGAGTAAAGCCATTATTGGTTTTAAACAAATGAAAGACAGAGTCGGTTTCCTTGTTCACCACGTATTCCTTGAAAATGAACCTGATAGTAACCCGCAGTCCACCGGCAAACAATAAGGTCAGCCCACCGTCAATGAGGAACACTGCCCTGGAATAGCCCTGGAACCGATGTACAATGAGCATAAAAGCCATTATTACCAGGGTGGCCAGGACTGTGGCCTTGCAAAGCTTCCACAGATCGGAAATACCCGCATACCGGAACATGCCCTTGTAAAGCCCCATAAAAAAAATATTATTACCTTGATAACAAGC
>JAFCZY010000229.1 GCA_019314105.1 Deltaproteobacteria bacterium | reverse complement strand
TAGGCCGCCTGCTTACCCATATCTGAGATTTTAGAATTTGTCAGTAAATTCACCGCACCGCTTTTATGCCACCCTCCCTGGTAAATAAAAGCGGTGTTATCACCAATGGCATCATCAATACATACCCTTGCCTTTAATTTTGCTCTCTCGCCTTCAACAAACACATGTGATTCCTTTTCAATGCCAAATTTTTGAGCAGTTTTCAGGTTCACGTACACTTTCGGCACTTCATCAGTGAATGCAAACCCTTGAGAATGCATGGAATCCATCGTGTGGCAGGTCAAAAGTCTTAAAGGGAACCGATCGTTTCCTTTACTGGGTTCCATAAAGGTCGGAAGCGGTGAAAGGCCATCTTGTAAGGCTTTTTCACTATAAAGCTCAATCTTTCCGGAAGGCGTTTCAAAAACCTTATCCTCCCAGGCGATTTCATCGGTTTTAATCCTTAAATATGCATCGGGTAACTGGGTGAATTTTTTTCCAAGTTTTTCCAATAAAGGCTGCGCACTCTTTCTCAAATACTCCTGGGAATCCTTGAATCCAAGATTTTTTAATCCGATCTTTTCTGCCAGTTTCAGATAAACGTCAAACTCAGGTATGAGTCCTTCAGGCGGATCAACCGCCTTTTGTGAATCGTTTAATACAGGAGAATACATAGACGTTGCAAAAAGATCCTCCTGTTCAAATACAAAAGCTGCCGGGAGAACAATATCAGCCTGTTTCGCCGTATCTGTCATGAAATGATCAAACACCACCTTAAACTCAACCCGGGAAAAATTTTTGATAGTTTTTTTAAGATCCGGGCTCTGGGTCAACGGATTTCCATATGCAACAAAAATAGCTTTAACAGACGGACCTTGTACCGTTTCTAAAAAGTCTCCTAACTTTCCCACCGTAAAAAGCCGTCTGTTCTTTGCATATACCTCACTTTTCCTGTCCAAATCAGAAAGATAAGGACTGATGGATTTTGCTGCATAGTTGACACCGCAGCCCTTCTTCCCGATATTCCCTGTGACGGCTGCCAGCGCATCAATACATCTGATATTGTTTCCACCATTGTGATACCGCTGCATGCCAAACCCGATATAAATGGATGCTGTTTTTGACCTTGCATATTGAAATGCCATGGCTTTGATGGTTTTGGCACTGATTTGGGTAATCTGCTCTGCTCTTTTAAGGGTAAATCCGGATGCATATGCTTTGAACCGGTCAAATCCCAGAACATATTTTTCAACAAACTTTTTATCATGAAGATTGTTTTCAATGATTGTGTTGGCCATGGCAAGGGCAAGGACGCCGTCTGTTGAAGGCCGGATCCGGACATAGTCATCAAATGCCTTGGCCGTTGCGGTTTTTACAGGGTCAATAACGATAATGCGGCTGCCCTTTTTTTGGGCCTGTCTAAGCAATGTACAAATGAATACTGGTATATTTAGGATTCCTGCCCCACACAAGAATGGTATCAGCATTTAAAACGTCATCCGGAAAATGCCCTTTGGAACTGCCAAAATCATATTGTTGTGCCGCAATCCCTGCCCCCCAGCAAAGGCTTCCCTGAGGCTGTGTCACTCCGCCAAAACAATTAAAAAATATATTTTGAATCCTGTTCTTAATCCCCCCATATCCATCACTAGTATAATTTAAAATCGCCTTTGTTCCAAATTCTTGTTTAATGGATACAAGTTTATCAGCAATGATTTGAAACACTTCTTCATAAGTGGCCTTGACAAACCGACCGTTCTTCTTCATCAGAGGATGTCTTATTCTGTCCGGGTGTACCATCCTTTGAACAAGATCTTTCCCTTTTTTACAGGTAAATCCCTTTGTAACAGGATGATGAGGATCCCCCTCAAACTTTGTAATTCGTCCTTTTTCAACTGTGACAATAAACCGGCAAAGATCACAACAATCCATTGGACAGGAAATGTTAACGTGTTTTTTCATTCGCATTATTTTGACAAATTGCACCAAAATTGCAATACTATTTTTTTATTAAATTTTAGAGAAAGACTTAAATGACTATACATACCCCCAGAATTCTTGCGCCTGCAGGCGATAAGAATTGTTTTCTTGCAGCCATTGCCGCTGGTGCAGATGCCATCTATTGCGGGTTAAAAATATTTTCCGCACGCATGGAAGCTCAAAATTTCAGCATCGAAGAGCTCTCAAGTTTAACAAAACTTGCCAAATCCAAAAATATTCAGGTTTATATTGCATTTAATTCTATTATCAAGGAATCCGAGCAGGAAAAAGTCTTTAAAATTCTTTGCAAGCTCTGTAAATTTGTTGATTTTGATGCCCTGATTGTTCAGGATTTTTCTCTGCTGGATCTGGCTGAAAAAGCAGGCTTCAAAAAAGAATTTCACCTTTCCACCTTAGCCAATTGCACCTTCCAATCCGGACTAACCACTGCAAAACAATTGGGATTTAAACGGGTTGTCCTTCCCAGAGAATTTACCATTGATGAAATAAAAAAAATGGCTCAAAATACCCCCGAAGAGATTGAGCTTGAAGTGTTTATCCACGGGGCGCTGTGCTACAGCATTTCAGGACGATGCTATTGGAGTTCATGGTTTGGCGGAAAAAGCTCTCTCCGGGGCAGGTGTGTTCAACCCTGCAGAAGGATATATGACCAGAAAGGTCAAAAGAAAAGACATTTCTCCTGTATGGATTTTTCCGCTGATGTATTGGTCAAAGTATTAAAAACAATTCCTCAAATCACCACCTGGAAAATTGAAGGTCGGAAAAAAAGCCCCCATTACGTTTATTATACGGTTAAAGCATATAAATTATTACGAGATGATCCTTCAAAGAAAAAAGAAGCGCTTAGATATCTTGATTATGCCATGGGAAGAGAATTCACCCATTATAATCTTTTATCCCAAAGGAAGATGAATCCTTTGGATCACGCCTCAGAAACAGGTTCCGGGCTCTTTGCAGGAAGAATAAAAAACCCGGCATCCCCCTATTTTGTTACAAGAGAAGACCTTTTCCCTTCAGATCTTTTAAGAATCGGATTTGAAGATGAACCCTCCCACACCATTCAAAGAGTCACCCGGGCGGTTCCTAAAAAAGGAAAGTTTTATCTGGACAAACACTCTAAATTTAAAGTTAAAAAAGAAACCTCTGTTTATATCATCGACCGGAGAGGACAAGACCTTGCCACAGTTATCAAAACCCTTGATACTGAGCTTGCTGACAGGGGAAAAACAATTATCCGGCCGGTTGAGAATAAATTCAAGGTGGTCCCTCCCCGAAACCCTGTAAAATCAAAAAATAAACCACAGGAAATCACCCTTTCAAGGGGAAAGATTCGGCAGCAGTCTATCCCATCAACGATGGGTATATGGATTTCAACCCAAGGATATTCTGCCCCTTCTTCAGGTAAAAACTGGTTATGGCTGGACCCTGTTTTATTTCCGGATGAAGAAAAAATATGTTCTGATTATATTACCAAAGCCATAAAAAAAGGGGCAAAAAACTTTGTTTTAAATGCCGTATGGCAGCTCTCCCTTTTTAAAAATCCAAAACAATTAAATTTATGGGCAGGCCCTTTTTGTAATATTACCAACAGCATGACGGTGAATCTTTTAAAGCAGCAGGGCTTCTCCGGCGTCATTGTCAGTCCTGAACTTGACCAGGAGACATTTTATTCTCTGCCAGGGACATGTGATCTGCCACTTGGCATTGTCCTTTACGGCAACTGGCCCCTGGGTATTTCAAGAATTATTTCTGACGAACTGAAAACAAACCAGGCATTTACAAGCCCTATGGGTGAAACCGCCTGGATAACAAAACATAATAATTATTATTTTGTCTTCCCCAACTGGTATCTGGATTTAAGATCTAAAAAAGAACAATTGGGAAAAGCCGGGTTCTCACTCTTTATTAATATTCATGAAACCATACCCCGTGGTATAAAAATAAAGAACCGACCCGGCCTCTGGAACTGGAACCTCAAACTTTTATAATGATATCGTGCAATAGGGTCCGGTAATTAAAAGATTATTGGTGACCGTTGACTGGATCTGCTCCATTTTGCTGCCCAACAGGAGATCCCTAATGATCCCATGCCCATAAGCACCCAAAACAATTAATGAATTGTGGGGCACATCATATAACATAGCATCGAAATCCGATTGTTTATAAAAATACCATTGTCTGGATAACTGATTGACAGGTTCGGAAAGACCCTCCTTTTTTATCAATTCCTGATAATAGGATTTTTTATGCTTTTCCAGCGCTGTGTAAATATCCAGAGGAAGCCCTGACGCCATGGCAATTTTAAGTCCTAATTTCAGTGCATTCACTGCATTCTTAGAACCGCCAAAGAATACGGAAATACTTTTCCACGGTTTAAATACCGGACTTGTGATTAAAATCGGGAATATGGCATATTTGATAACTCTTCTGACCTTTGGCCCGATATGCCCCAGGCCTATTTTAGACGACAGATCGCTAACAGACCTTGGGCAGCACAAATAATCAAAATTCGTGGAAATATCCGGCAAAGAGGAGGCCGTAAAATTCTTAGGTTCGTAGAACATGGGTTTGACGCCTATTTCGTTAAACAACTCTTCGGCATGTTTTTTTGCGGTTGCAGGTGATGTCAAATATGAATGATCCAAGTCAACCTGAACAGCATCATTGGAAAAATACATTAAAAATTTATCACTTTTGGGAATATAAACAACCGGAAATGCATTGATTGTCTTGCAAAAATACAAGGATTGAAGAAAGGTTTCTCTGCCAAAGGGCGTATTCCTGAAAACATGAAGCAATTTGTAATTCACTTTTTTCTCCTTTATCTCTTTATAGAACTCTATTGAACACTGGTCTGCATAATCAGTTCTCTGCGATACAAATCCAATATTCTTGTTTTTAATATCATACCGATAAACCGGTCATTTTCCACCACCGATATGCTGTCCATATTATTAATATCCATCATATCCAGCACTTCCTGTAAATCATTTTCCAGAGAAGCGGTCATCATTTTAGTATCCATGATCTGGCTTAAAAAAATCATATCATACATTCCGGGATCCAGGGCATATTTTCGGATAGCACTGATTTGAATCACCCCTTTATATTCATCTGTCCCATCTTCAATGACGGGATAAAAATTCTGATCTGACATTTTTATGATCTCAATAAATTCTCTAAATACCATATTTTCCGAAACCTTGACAAACCCTGTCTCAATAAGTTCACGGATATTTAAATCCGACAGAATTCTTGCATCTGTACCCGGCCTTAAAAACTGTCCCCGCTCTATTAATTCTTTAAAATAAAAAGAGGCGGGTTCAATATAATGACTCATGGTAGAGGAGATGGAGGAAACAACAATTAAGGGTAATATGGTCTCGTAGCCACCGGTAATTTCAACGATCAGAAAAATCCC
>JAFCZY010000228.1 GCA_019314105.1 Deltaproteobacteria bacterium | reverse complement strand
GTTTGCCGGTGTTCGGATGAATTAATTTCCCTTTACCAGGCCCCGGACCGCTGATAAGCCGTTCAAACTCCATTCCGGTGACAACCCCGGGCAGGACCCCGTAACCATAAGGGTTTTTTCCCATTTCCGGTTTAAAAAACTGTGTGCCCCCGGCAAGAATCAGGGCATCCACCTGTTCAACCCTTGCTTCGGCAATTTCAAACTCATGATAGACTTTTTTTGTCATGGAAATCAGTACATCCGGATCAAAGGGTTTGGTCAGATAATCAAGCGCCCCCTGCTTCATGGCCTCCACAGCGGAATCAACAGCGGCATAAGCCGTCATCATGATAACACACAGGTCTTCATTTTTTTCTTTTGCCTTTGCCAACAGCTCAACACCATCCATACCCGGCATCTTGATATCGGTCAGCATCATATTAAATGGCGTCTCCTCCATCAGGTCCAGGGCTTTTTGCCCTGAATCCGCAGTGGTTACGGAGAACCCCTCTTCCTTGAGCCACTCTTTCATGGAATCCCGGACAATTTTTTCATCATCCACCACCAGAATTTTGAATTTTTCTCTTTCCTGTTCTGTAAATTTAATAGCGCCTGTCGGGCATATTTTTTCACACTCTCCACACCGTGTGCATGCGGTATAATCAATGGTATAGGTATTGGAAAAGGATTGCGGACTCGGAAGATAAACCGCTTTTCTTTTTGTCAGCCCTTCATTAAACGAATCCTTGACAAGAACAGGACAAATTCGTTCACATTCACCACACCCCGTACATAAAGACGAATCAATCAAGGAAGGATTCTGTTTAAGGGTTACTCTGAAATCACCCGGTTCCCCTTCAACAGACATCAATTGTGTTGACAAAAGGATCTCTATGTTTTCATGAAAAAGCCCTTTTCTCAGACAATGTTGAGAGGACTTATCCCTGTCAAACATGGGCAGCATCCTGCAATACCCGCATTTGGATGTGGGAAACTGGTTATCGAGCTGGCATAAAAGGCCACCGATATGATCCGACGTATCAATGAGCAGAACCTTGTATCCGGTTTCAGCCAGATCCAGTGCAGATCTGATACCGCTCAATCCTGCCCCGGCAACCAATGTTTTACCAATTGCCTTGTTCATTTTACCTCCGAGCGCCAATAATAAATGGCAGTATAAAAAACCATGTTGAGCCTGTTATTCTCTTTCAATCCCAATAATATCCTCAAACTCTTTTTCATGAAAAACAGATAAAGGCGGTGGGTCGTTTTCATCTGTCCCGGGTGAATATTCAAATGCTGCCTGGGTCTGTTGAGCCACACTCTTAAAAAGCTCAAAAACATTTATATCACTGGGACATGCATTGGAACATTGACCGCATCCCACACAGGCATGACTGATATGCGCCAGCCGGGTGAGATGATAAAAAACCGTATCCGTGGGCAGCTTAACAATTCCCTTTTTCTCTGCCCATTGATGGTATTGAACCGGTTGATGATAAAACACATCTGTATTGAAAACACATTCTTTACAATAGCAGACCGGGCACATGTTCCGGCAGTTATAGCAATTGATGCACCGGTCAAAAAAAGCAGTGAGCTTGGGTATGCTGTTGGTTTTTTCTTCAATGTCTTTCACCATTGCCGAATTTGCTATTGAATTTGCCTCTTTTATCTGTGCCACGATCTCTTCTCGATTTGCAGGCATGGATGCTTCCGGCATCTTCAGGCTTTCCAGAATTTTCTGGCCTGACTCACTGCCGGAGTCCATCATCACCCCCTCTGAAAGATCAACCCCGTGCAGGAAAATATTGATATCCGCATTAACGGGAAAAGGATTCTCACAGGTCTGACAGGCACTGCTGAAATGAAAGCCATTAAGGGTGTCATCCTTTTCTGAAAATACCTTTTGGATATAGGCATCATCCGCCAAAGGATCTTTTTCCATATACGCTGTATAATCAGATGCGGTCAGTGCTTTGGGGCAATCCATCCCGATAAGAATCAATTCCTGTCTGGAACCTTGTTTGAGTTTTATCAATTCAATAAATGCTCGCATCTCACAGGGTCGTAGCAATACAGCAGTTTTCCTTCCCGACAGTTTATAGGAAAGCCGGGACACCATCCTTCCCGAATTTAACGGAAAGGCGGGGCTTAACGGCACTGCATTCTCTATCTGATCTGCATCCGTCACCAGAGACGGCATTATGGAAGAAGACGCGGTTAACCGGACCGGCAAAAAAAGAGCGTCAATTTCCTCTGTCGCAAGAAGTCGTTTAAAAAACTGCTGCAATCCTTTGGTCAGACTGTTCTCTTCGGTCGCTAATTTAATCATCATGGCAAAGATTTCCTTTATATCATATCGCCTTGCTCACGCTTGCCTGAGAAGGTCCCATTTCAATTATTTGATCATTCAATTGTGTCATAACCTCGGCAAATTCAATGCCATCACTTGCCCCGATCCAAGTCAATCGCAATCGATCCTTTTCAATTCCAAACCGTGGAAGAATTTCTTTTAACAGCTTAACCCTGCGCCTTGCCTTATAATTTCCATTAATATAGTGACAATCTCCCGGGTGACATCCACTGATCAGAACACCGTCTGCGCCTTCCAAAAAGGCCTTGATCACATATTGAGGATCCACCATTCCCGTACACATGACCCGGATCAGACGAATATTTGAGGGATAGGATAACCGTGATGTCCCTGCAAGATCTGCAGCCGTGTAAGTACACCAATTGCAGACAAAAGCAACAATAACCGGTTCAAACGTTTCCTGCTGCACCGCTGGGACAAACCCCGGAACAACTCCCGCATCCTTTGCAAATGGCTTCATTAACAACAGACACCTGTCTTCTCTCATCAAATTCAATGGCAGTGTACGGACAAAGGCTGATACAGGTTTTACATCCGATACAGACATCGGGATCGATAAAAGAAATAGTGGGCGCAATATCAACCTGGCCTTTTGTGGCAAGTGACAAGGCTTTTACGGCCGCGCCAGATGCCTGTGACACCGTATCCGGTATATCCATGGGCTTCTGACAGCATCCACAAAGGAATACTCCGTCTGTAGCCGTATTCAACGGAGCAAGTTTTGGATGCTCTTCAAGAAAAAATCCATCCGCTCCCTGATTGACCCCAAATACCCGCCCCACATCTCCGGCATCTTCTCTTGCCTGGATAGCGGTACAGAGAATTACCATATCCACCGGGACCCGAACCAGTTCCCCCAAAAGGGTATCTTCTGCAATGGCAATCAGTTTTCCTTGTTCAGAAGAATTCTTTGGCTTATCCGAAATCTGGGCCACTTTTCCCCGGATAAAAATCGTTCCCTCTTCTTGGCATCGTTGATAAAATTCTTCATACCCTTCACCAAAACACCGCATATCAATATAAAAATCATACACTTTTGTATCATGCCCTACTTTTTCCTTGATCAAATGCGTATATTTTAAGGCATACATGCAGCAAACCCTTGAACAGTATTCGTGATAATTCACATCCCGACTTCCAACACAATGAACGATTGCGACGCTTTTGGGCTGTTTTGTAAATTCATTATGTTCGTCCCGGATCAGGATCTTCCCACCAGTGGGGCCGGTGGCATTGCTGAGACGTTCAAACTCAAGAGCTGAAAATACATTGGGGAACCTGCCATACCCGAATTGTTTCATGGGCGATGGTTCCAGGGTATCATACCCCGTTGCAAGAATAATACTGCCGGCAGCGATCTGCAAGGTCTCTTCTTTCATAAGATGATCAATAGCTTTTGCCTCACATACCGTGACACATTCCATACACTCACAGCAGGTCGCACAATTCAAACACCTTTGGGCTTCCTTTATGGCCTGCTCCTCTGTCAGGGTGGCTTCAATTTCATCAAAGGAGTGGACCCTTTCTTCAGGATCACTATATTGAACACGAACCCTTTCTTGAATCATAGTATTTAAAGGAATATCTGAATAATTTTCCTGAATTTCACTCTGGTTTGTCTGTGTATCACTGTGATTCATTTCAACCAGATCTGTTCTGTCTGAGTCTGTTTCAGCTTTATTGATATAGGTGTCGATACCAATGGCTGCCCTTCGCCCCTGGGCGATAGCCTCAATCACACTAGCAGGACCGGTTACCATATCCCCTCCTGCAAAAACATCCTCAAGGGATGTTTGAAGTGTTGACGGATCTACTTTTATCCTATTGTATTTTGTAATCTCAAGACCGGGCATGGAATCTGCCCAGGATAAATCTGTCCTCTGACCAATGGCCGGGATAATGGTATCACAGTCGATAATAAATTCAGACCCAGGAATATTGACCGGTCTCCGTCGCCCGGATGCATCCATTTCACCCAGTTCGTTTTTGATGCACTCAAGGCCGACAACCCTGCCATCTTTGCTGATAATTTTAGTGGGTGCAGTAAGGGTAAGCAGTTCGACATTCTCTTCAAGACCTCCTATAATTTCTTCCTCATAGGCCGGCATTTCCTGTCTTGTCCGCCGATAAATAATGGAAACATCACAGTCGCCGATTCTTTTTGCACACCTTGCCGCATCTATGGCCACATTGCCGCCGCCAACGATCATCACTTTTTTGCCGCAGCCAGTTTTATGGCCCAGGTTCACATCCCTCAGAAATGAAATGGAATCAATAACACCCTTTATCGTATCTTCCCCACCAAGCCCAAGCGTAAGAGATTCATGAGCACCGGAGCTTAAAAAGATGGCCTGAAACCCGTCCTGTTTCAGATCTTCAAATGTAATATCAGATCCAAAGGCGGCGTTGGGCACAAGACTAATCCCGTGGGCCAGAATATAATTTATTTCTTTATCAAGGATATCAGAGGGCAGCCTGTAGTCTGGAATTCCTGTTTTCAACATCCCGCCGGGAACCGGCAGTTTTTCAAAAACCGTGACCTGATATCCTTTGAGTCGCAGAAAATAAGCAGCGGTTAAGCCGGCAGGCCCTGCCCCGATTACAGCGATCTTCTCTTCCCGGTCGATTATTTCAGGAAGTTCTTTTGCTTCAAGATTTGCCCTGTCTGCCGCAAATCGTTTCAGCTCCTTGATGGCAATGGGTTTATCCACCAGTTTGCGCCGGCACTCAGCCTCGCAGGGATGGGGGCAGACCCTTCCCAAAACCCCGGGAAAAGGAGCCTTCTCCATCACCAGAGATGCGGCCTTGTCATATTTTTTCTGACCAATCAATTGAATATATCCCTGGACATTGATCCCGGCAGGGCAGGTTAATCGACAGGGAGCCCTGTCTTTTTTCTCGATATTAAAGGTAATGGGAATGGCCTGAGGAAACGCCCGGCCAATTGCCTTTCTTTTTTCCATTCCCATATCCCATGGGTTGGGAATGGAAACCGGGCAAACACTTGCACATTCTCCACATGCAGTACAAAGATTCTCGTTAATATACCGGGGTTTTCGCTTAATATCCACTATGAAATTTCCAATGAAGCCAGAGACATGGGTCACTTCACTAAAACTGAATAATTTAATATTGGAATTTTGCCCGACTTCCACCATTTTAGGCGTGCCGATACAGGCGGCACAGTCAAGGGTAGGAAAAGTTTTGTCAAACTGAAGCATATGACCGCCAATGGTGGTATCTTTTTCAATCAGGTATGCCGTGTGGCCTGAATTACCAATATCAATGGCTGCCTGCATGCCAGCAATGCCACCGCCGACAATCACCACATCCGGGTTAACCCCTGATATTTTTGTTTCAAGGTGGGTATGAAACTTCACGCGCTGAATGGCAGCCGTGACCAGATGTTTTGCTTTCTGAGTCGCCCGCGCACCGTCCTTTGTCACCCAGGAGACCTGTTCTCTCACCGAGCACATTTGAAAATAATAGGGATTGAGTCCTGCCCGCCTGCAGGCCTCCATAAATGTTTTCCCATGAAGTCTCGGGGAACAAGATGCCACCACTACGCGATTCAGTCCCAGTTCCCGGATATCCTTTTCAATCATGCTTTGACCTGGATCTGAACACATGAATTTATAATCCCTTGACACCTCAATCCCTTCAAGGGTTTTGACATAATCCCGAACAGCTTCAACATCCACTTTGCTCGCAATATTTAATCCACAATGGCAAATGTAAAAACCGATTTTAAACGGTTGAGTCCTCAAATGAATCGTCTTCCCAGGCGGAAGCTTCTCAGGCATGGATACCCCCAATTTGATTTATATTATTTTTAATCTTAATTTTCTTTAACCTCTGGAAGTTTAATGATAAATTCAGACCCGAAACCCAACCGGCTTTCCACAACAATGGTGCCTTTATGTTTTTCGATAATTCCATAGGCTGACGACAGCCCCAGCCCTACCCCGTATCCATCATTTTTCGTTGTAAAAAAAGGCTCAAAAATAAAATTTAAGTCCTCTTTTGAAATACCCTTCCCATTGTCTTTTATAGAGATGAAAACAAGTTTTTCTTCCGGATCAAAACTTGTTTCAATCTTCAGATCTCCACCATTTTCCATGGCATCAATGGCATTAAAAATCAGGTTAATCATACATTGTTCCAATTGGTTGAAATCTCCAAAAACAGGGGGGACATCAGGATTACACCTGACGTTTAACACAATATTGCTCAACTCAAGTTTATGGTTGCACAACAAAAGGCTGTGTTGAATAAAATCTGTAACATCAATACTTTTTTGTTCCAGATTTGTTTTCCGTGAAAACTTCAACAAACCGGACACAAGGTCAGAACACCGCTGGGTTTCAGATTCGATAATTTCCAGATAGGAATTAAATTTATCGGCCTGCTCCTGTCGCTGTTCCGGTGTCAGGTCTGATTTCAAATGATTGCCTTTTTTGCTGATACGGATCATGAGCCGGATATAGTTCAAAATTCCAGACAAAGGATTGTTGATTTCATGAACCATGCTTGCAGCAAGACGTCCCAGCGATACCATTTTTTCCCGGTGAAGCAGTTTTGCCTGATTCGACACTTCCTGCTCCATGGTTTTAAGATCCCTTTCAAGAAGGGTGGTGTAATCCGATAATTGTTTTTTATCAATATATCGTTGTCGGGCTCGTTTTAATGCCGTATGCAGGGCAGCATCATCAATGGGTTTTGAAATAAAATCAGAGGCATCATATTGTAAGGCTTTAACCGCCTTTTTGATATCGCCAAACCCTGTGGTCACAATAACTTCAGTTTCAGGCTTTATTTTTTTTATTTTCTCGAGAACTTCAAGACCGCTCATCCCCGGCATTTTAATATCAGTAATCACAATCTGAGGTTCTTCTCTTGCAGCAAGCATGAGACCTGTATGCCCGTCCGGGGCACAGATGACTGAATATCCGGCATCTTTCAGGGTGATAGACATGATATCCCGAATATCTTCATCATCATCTATCAAAAGTATCTTCCAATTTACTGGCAGGGCCATAAAACTCCTCTCTGTGTTGTTTGTCTTAAAGAGCAAACAACATGCCAGAAGGATGTAAATCAGACTTTCATAATAGAGCCCTTTATTTATAGGGAATCGAGAATCATCTGAACTATGTGGAAAAAAACAAGGTTGGTATAGAAGAGCAAAGTTGCAATTCTGTGATGATGCAATATTGCAATTATAACTAAGGACTTTCTTCCTCTTCCCTGCATCCCGGCATTAAAAAAGCAGGGGCAAGAGGGTTGCCTTTAACATAGGATTCAAGAACTTCGTTAACATTACCATTGATAAAAGGGATTAACTGAATGGGCCTTGCCTCAATCAATGTTGAATACGCTTGAGAAATAGCGCCGCAGATAAGAACCTCAATGCCTATAAGACTTAGTTCCTCTGCAAGGCGTGCCTCTAATTCCGGGTCAAAGGATTTATAGGATATATTTTTTATTTTTTTATTTTTGATGTCCGCAATTAAAAGCTTGTGAGCAGAATCAAAAACAGGAGAAATTTTCTCATCCCAAACCGTAATTGCAACTTTCATCCTAAATTTTCCTCCCTTGAATTAAGATGTATCGCCAAGAGCGTGCCATCCAGAACCAAAATTGTGTAACAATGCAATTTTAAGACTCTATCATCAATTTTAACGGTTACCGCGTCCCATGCCTTGTCCGCCTCCCATACCACGTCCACCGCCCATACCTTGTCCACCACCACCGCCCATTCCTCGACCGCCACCGCCAATGCCGCGCCCACGGCCAATTCCTCGTCCGCCTCCCATACCTCTTCCCTGGCCTTGTGATCCATTGTTGCCTTGACCCGTATCATCAGCCACTCCGAATTTTTCGTTAACCGTCGGAGTAACTGATAATTTTAATTCACCTTTTTTAAACCTTCCCACAACATCTTTGATGACCCCTGCCTGTCCTGTGACAACATCAATGTTGCATTCAGAGAACACATTCATGGCATTGGGACCGCAATTACCCGTCAAAACAGTCTTAACATCCTTTGAATGTATAAAATTCGCCGCCTGGATACCCGCGCCGCCTCCCATGGATTTGTACTCATTCTCAACCACATCAAAACTCATATCATCTGTCTGTATAATCATAAAATAAGCACATCTGCCAAATCGAGGATCGATCTGGGAATTCATATCTTTTCCTGTTGAACTTATACCAATTTTCATATCGTGTACTCCTTTATATTAAGTATAATAAAATTGGGATTTTTATTGATATCCCCTTTTTTAATTTGACTATGACAATTTATAACCGCAAGGAGCATGCCAACTTCAATTATAATTTTTAGTAAAAAAATAAAGTATTAATTATAGACGGTTAGGAGGGATACACCATGGAATGATTTTTTTGGGTAATATTATAAAATTGCAGAACTGCAATGGTATAGAGATTCAAAATTGCAGACTATCAGAAAAATCTCATCTTTTAAATCGCCCGTCGATTTTAGGAAGATTGATTCCAAGTTTATTGATTTTTCGAAACAATGTGCTTTTGTCTATACCCAGATCTTTGGCAGTGGCTTTGCGGCCATAATTATTTTTTTTCAAAAATATCTTAATGACTTTAATTTCTGCGGCTTTCAAGGGAAACTGCGACGCATTATCTTCTATTTCTATCAGGGATTGCCGTGTAAGCGTGGAAGGCAGATGCTCCTTTGTGATATCCCCTTTGGAACACAGCACAAACGCATGTTCGATAATATTTTCAAGCTCTCTTATATTTCCCGGGTAATCATGTGCCATCAAGATCCCAAGAGCTGTTTTGTCTATTCCGCTCACAGATTTCCCCCGTATTTTATTCAGGTTGGCGATAAAATGTTCTACAAGGAGGGGGATATCCTCCATCTTTTGTCGCAGCGGAGGCAATTTTAATTGCACCACATTAATGCGGTAAAAAAGATCCTGTCTGAATGTATTCGCATCAACCATTTTAGACAAATTTTTATTTGTGGCGGCAATGACTCTTATATCTGATTTTTCCTTTTTAACGGCGCCAAGGGGCAAACATGCCTTCTCCTCCAAAACCCGAAGAAGCTTTACCTGAAACGAAGGGCTCGTATCTCCAATTTCATCCAAAAGGATAGTCCCTTTATTTGCCGTGGCAAATAATCCCGGCTTATTTTTAGTTGCATGGGTAAAGGCACCTGCTTTATACCCGAACAATTCCGATTCCAGAAGCGTATCCGGAAGTGCCCCGCAATTGATCGCGACAAAGGGGTTATCCTTTCTTGGGCTCAAATCATGAATCGCCTTTGCTATCAATTCTTTTCCTGTACCGGTTTCCCCTCTGATCAGTACGGTGCTGTCACTTTGAGAGACTTTCGGCAGGAGTTTAAAGATATTTCTCATTGCCTGGCTGCGGCTGATCATATCTCCCATTTGAAAACTGCCATAAAGTTTTTTTCGTAATTCCTCCACAAGTCTGTGATCCCTGAAAGTCTCAACCCCACCGATAATATTGCCTTTTTTATCTTTTAACAAAGCAGTGAAAACAGTAGTGGGAATCCGCTTCTTCTGACTATTAACAATATACGTGGAACTGCTGAAAAATGACTTGCCTTCCTGCATGGTTTTTTTTAGTGCACATTCATCCTGGCACATATTTGATCGAAACACATTCCAGCAATACCGGCCAATGGCATCTTTTCGTGCTATACCGGTAATTTTTTCAGCCGCACGATTAATAAATGACATAATTTTCCACTCATGATCAACCGTAAAAACACCGTCAGATATGCTTTCAAGAATGATTTCAGTTGTATTCTGGGTGAATGTATCCAAAGGTGTCCTTTTTTTTTTTTTTTTTTCTTTTAAATATGTCAACATAATAATTTTTAAGCAAGGGAAATCAGATTTTTTCAATAATCTTTTTAACCATTTTTATTTATTTTTAAAACATGATACGTACACCATAACTTTTATCTGACAGTGATAGGTCTTCTTTTTCTCTTTTTCACGCTTTCAGGCATTTTGGATACAGCTATGAATATGTTGGAACAACAATCCAAAGACGTTGATGTCGGCTTTATTGACTTTGAAGATGAAAATCTCTGTTTAAACAAAAAATGGTTTATAACACTTTTTTCAAAGATAAAGCTCTATTTTAAAAATAAAAATGTTGAACTGCGCGCCATGAACGGTCTTTACCCGCCTGCCATAGATGAAGAGATTGTCTCCTTAATGAAAACGTGCGGATTTAAAACACTTAATCTGTCATTGGGATCAACCTCAAAAACCCAGCTGGCTAAATTCAACCGGCCTGATGTCAGAAAAGCCTTTGAAAAGGCACTTGATCTTTCACAAAAATATGGTCTTGAATCGGTTTCATACATCATTGCAGCCGCACCCGGTCAGACAGCAGAGAGTTCATTAAAGGATCTTTTATATCTTGCTCAAAAAAGAACCCTTGTGGGTCTGTCCATTTTTTATCCGGCCCCTGGCAGCCTTGATTATGAGATTTGTAAAAACAATAAGATTTTACCGGATCATTTCAACCTGATGCGATCGACTGCACTTCCATTGGATAATACAACGACAAGAATCGAAGCGGCTACTCTGTTAAGGCTTTCCCGTATCCTTAACTTTATGAAACATCTCATGGATTCAGAAGGAACCCTGCCGGAATCAACTCCCTTTTACACCCTGGAAAATCCTGAAAAGATAAACCGTAAACGCCTGTCCAAAATACTATTACAATGGTTTTTGCATGACGGGAAGATCCGGGGGATTCATCCCAATGGAGAGATCTATATTCATCTAACCGACATTCATCTGACACACGCCTTTATCAACCCAATACAAAATATTCAGATCCAGGGTGTGAAACCTCAACGATTATCCTGATGGATCAATGAAGGCTATTCACCTTCAAATTCTGTTATGGCAAACACTTTGCAATCCTGAATCTGATCTCTTCCTTTCAGATCGGGAAGTTCAACGACAAACGCACATTCAATAATATCGGCACCCAATTTTTTTACCAGCTTAACTGTCGCACCAATAGTACCGCCGGTGGCAATCAGATCATCGACAATGATAACTTTTTCGCATTTTTCAACAGCATCTTCATGGATTTCAAGGGTATCTTCTCCATATTCCAGGCTATAGGTTTCCTGGATGGTTTTCCAGGGCAGCTTGCCCTTTTTTCTGACCGGAACAAACCCGATCCCCAGTTTGTAGGCCAGGACTGCACCAAAGACAAACCCTCTGGCATCAATCCCCACAATCTTGTCAATCTTCATGTCTTTATATCGTTCATACAGTACATTACACGATTTCTGAAAAGCCTGCGGGTTCTGCATCAATGTGGTCAGATCACGGAATATCACGCCTTTAATGGGCCAGTCAGGAATACTTCTGATGGTCTCTTTTAAATCCATTTCTTTTTCCTTTATTTTTCCTCGCGGTTATTCTTTTAATTCTTCTATTACAGCTACAAGCAATTGTTTTACATTATCTGCATTCTGTTTGAATACTGCCAGGATCTCTTCCCAGGTAACAGGGACTTCATCTCCATTCCAGCAGTCATAATCCGTTGACATGGCAACGGTGGCATAAGGGATGCCAACTTCATTTGCCAGCATGGCTTCGGGGGCTGTTGACATATTGATCACATCGGCTCCCCACATCCTGAACATTTTGGACTCGGCAACAGTAGAAAACCGGGGACCTTCAATAGTGATAACGCACCCTTTTCCATGAACGTTCAAATCAAGTTTTTTTGCTGTTCTATACAATTTTTTTCTTAACGCTTCATCAAAGGGATGGGCCATGACGGGATGAACCAGACCATTTTCAAAAGACTCCGCAAAAGTATTCTTCCGAAATCGTGTAAAATCAATGAATTGATCCAAAATAACCAGGTGTCCCCGGTCTATTTCCTGCCTTAAACTGCCACAGGCTGTGGTGGTGATAATATGCGTCACCCCTGCCTGTTGAAGTGCTTTGATATTGGCACGATTATTCACCTGGGTGGGGCTGTACTGGTGCTTTCGACCATGCCGGGCAAGGATAACGGTCTCCACACCCTTTATTTTTCCGGACAATAAGCAAGAAGAAGGATTCCCATATTCCGTGGTCATTTCAAGGTCATCCGGATTTTTTAAAATATCAGGATCATCCAGCCCTGATCCGCCGATAATGCCAATTTTCAACATTTTTTCTCCTTGTAATTTTTTAATCATCACTGCACTATATCAAGAACATGATAAAAATTTAAAGCGTTTTTTAACAATTTTTGGATTAAAAAAGGAATCAGATAATGGCCATTGAAATAGAAAGAAAATTTCTTTTAAAATACCTGCCCACCTCTTTACTGATTAACGGCAACATCATCCGCCAGGGGTACATGATAAATGGAAAAGACAGAGTTGTCAGAATTCGGCTCTCAGGGGACAGCGCCTTTCTTACTGTTAAAGGCGCCACCCGTAATGCTGCCAGAAAAGAGTATGAATATCCCATCCCGCAACAGGATGCAAAGGAAATGCTACAACTTTTCTGTAAAAAACCCTTAATAGAAAAAACAAGATATCAAATTGAATTCAACGGCTTTGAATGGGTGATTGATCAATTTTCAGGGGATAATAAGGGACTCGTTGTCGCTGAAATTGAACTGGATTCAATTGATCAGGTGTTTGAAAAACCGGACTGGATCGAAAAAGAAGTCACCCATGACCCCCGATACTTTAATTCCAACCTGATTGAAACACCCTATTCCTCCTGGTAATCAAGAGACCTCCAACCCTTTCCGGATGAAAGGGTTGGAGGTCTCTTGATATTAACCTGTTTTAGTTCACCCACTTTTTTTCCCAAATCAGGGTATAGAGGCTGACACATAACAACATCATACAAAGGCTTAAATGAACCAGATCCAAAACAATAATTGTCGTATGGCCGTAATATACACCGGGAAGGTTTTTAAACACCATTAACCCACCCGAAACAATTAATCCGGCAAGAATTACTATTTTGAGATATCCGGACCCGGTAATTCTATTCAACCCTGATCCATTGAAAATAAAATCAAAAAGAATATATAGAACAAGCGCTATCAGTACACTGGCCGCAGCATAATGGATAATATGGGTCACATAAAACTGTGCCAACCATCCCAATCCGGGAATATCCGCAATATAATATCGTTTAAAAATCGGCATCTGCCCAAAACCGGATAAGGTTATAAAAAAGAGGGTAAGGACATAAATATAGCGTCGTAATTTTCCTGTGGTCTTCATTATTTGTCCTCCTTTGAACTCAAGTAAAACTTACCAAATGCAGCGACAACACCTGCAAGGGGTGCAATAAGCATGGCAAGGTTGGTCCCATCCGCCATCATGTTCTTGACCGTATTCAAATGAGGTTTGCCTTTTCCTTTTTCGATACTCTGGTTCAATTGTTCAAAGGGAACAGGAGAGACATAAATCGTATTGGTTCCACCATTTTCATGCTCCCCATAAATATATCCGTTCATCTCTTTGGCAAGAGCATGGGCCTTTTCCAGAATTTCACTTTTCGGACCAATGGTTTGAACATCTTCAGGACAGGCTTCGATACAGGCAGGCACTTCACCTTTTTCAAGTCTGTTATAGCACCGGTCACATTTATACATGACCCCGTTTCCGGCAAAGGCCGGCAAGATGTCAAGATAAAGCCCGACACCGGTCTGTCTTTCAGGAATATCCCAGGGACAGACTTTTTTACATTTTGACCCGCCAAGACAAATGTCCGGATCAATCCTTGAAAGTCCGTTTTCCTCCTGTTTTGCCGAGCCCCAGGGGCAAAGCTTGACACAGGGAGGATTATCACAATGCATACACCGTCTTGGAATAGTGAGTTCGATCTCTTCCCCATTGACCGTGGCGGATGCATGCTGAATGAAAAGCCAGTTATAAGGCGTCAAACGGTCTGTCACATCTCTTTTATCCGACCAGTCCTGTACCGGGACCCTGTCGGGAACCATTTTGGGGAATGGTTTCTGGGGTTCGGGATACTTGTTTGCATTTACTTCCTGACAAGCATAGACACACTCTTCGCAGCCAATGCATTTACTGATGTCAAGCAAAGTCACCAAGGGCTCCTTTTTTGTATGGGCCATAGATGTGGCAGCACGGGCAATGCTTGTGGTTGCAGCCACAGATCCTGCAGCAGTCAGGGAACCTTTTAAAAATGCCCTGCGCGAAAGTTTAGATGTCATTTTTCCTTCCTTTTTGATATTTTTTTAATCATATTATATAATCGAATAGATGTGATTTTTCTAATATTCAATCTAATCTCCTATAATGTTTTTGCAAATTCCTGAAAATTCATTTTATCATAACTTTCCGTATGAATATATTTTAGAATATGCAACAATTGTTTTGCATCGACAAACCCGGGGATACTATTAATTTTTGAATTGTCCGGTTTAAGGAACCATAACGTTGGCAGCCCCCTGACGCTCCATTGTGTCGCAAGCTCTTGTTTTTTATCCGTATCCACTAAAATACTGATAAAATTATCTTTTAAATAGGCTAAAACCGCTTCATTTCGAAATGTTGTCTTTTTAAGTTTTGTGCAGTAGGTACACCAGTCAGCATAAAAATATAAAAAAATAGGCTTATTCTCTGTTTTTGCCAATTCCATACCTTGAACATACTCCTGCCAGTCTATATCTGAAGTAGCACTGATTGGGCCGGGCATCTTGTCTTGAATAACTGCAACCGGTTGTTTCGGATTTAAATTAATATACATCATAACACCCGCAACAGCAATACAGATAATAACAGCAACAAGTATGTTTTCCTTTTTCATGTTCAAGTCCTTAAGTTGAATTTAATTTTAACAAATATCGCTAAGGCAGCAATTAAGCAATGACTATACCAAAGACAAACTTTTTTTTTAATAAAATTCTTCATTCCCCTAATCAAGCGGCTATAGCACTCCTAAAATATTTACCCGATATTTTATCACACGCCTACACAGAACGTTCCCATTGACAATGTTAATAATTTATTAACACTTTATAGTAACGGTTAATTGATCTTGCTTGTGATGCGGCGACTATCAGTCTTTAAACGGTTGAATCGGATCACTTAAGCTGTATGCCATGTTTCTTAATACGCTTCCACACGGTTATCCGGCTGACCCCTAAAATATCTGCTGCCCGAGTCTGATTCCCGTCAGCCTGTTGAAGTGCGTTAAGAAGCTTTTCTTTTTCAGACAGGCCAACATTAACGATACCATTGTATTCTACCTTTTTTAAAAATTTTGTATCCAAAGGATTAAAACTTATAATTTTTTCCGGCAGATGTTCGGGCCTGATACTTTTTCCCCGTGCCAGAACAAACGCATACTCGACACTATTTCTCAATTCCCTGATATTGCCGGGCCAGGGATAGGCCACCATTAACCGCATGGCTTCCGGTGTAAACCCTAAAATATTTTTTCCTGTTTTCTCTGCATGAAGACTGATAAAGTGCTGGGTAATCAGCGTAATATCATCTTTGTGTTGACGAAGCGGCGGACAGGTTAACGGAAAAACATTCACCCTTCATCTTTGTGTTGACGAAGCGGAGGACAGGTTAATGGAAAAACATTCACCCTGAAAAAGAGATCTTCCCTGAATGTCCCTTCCTCTATCATTTTTTCAAGATTTTTATTTGTTGCTGTAATAATCCTGACATCAATGGGAATGGATTGATTTGCACCGACCCGTTGAATCATTTTTTCTTCCAGAACCCTGAGCAGTTTAACCTGAACAGAAAGGGGAATATCTCCAATTTCATCCAGAAAAAGGGTTCCGGTGTGTGCTGCTTCAAACCGTCCTATCCTATCAGCCTCAGCTCCGGTATAAGCGCCTTTTACATGGCCAAACAATTCACTTTCAAGAATATTTTCACTTAGCGCGGCGCAATTTACTTTAATAAACGGCTTGGACGCTCTGTTGCCGGTTTCATGAAGTGCTTTGGCAACCATTTCTTTTCCCGTACCACTTTCTCCCAAAATCATTACCGGCGTATCCAGAGACGCCACACTCTCTATATATTCATAAAGATTCTGCATCACCGGTGTTTTTCCGATAATACCATGAAAGCCTTCGTCGACATAATAC
>JAFCZY010000227.1 GCA_019314105.1 Deltaproteobacteria bacterium | reverse complement strand
AGCGTCTGGGGGTGGCTTGAGAATGAAAAACAGCCGCAATCAAACTGATGACCGCGTAAAAGATTAAATCCGATCATAAGGATAAAACCCAAAAGCAATGTATTAACCAGTAAAAGTGCTGATCTGGACAAAACATTCAAAATCAGGCAGATCCCTGCAATAAGTTCGATAAAGGGGATGGAGATGGCCAGGAGATTGATGCTGAACCCGGGGAAAATTGCATATCCATACAAGATTTTAGCAAACCTTGCAGGATCTGCAATTTTATGGTAAGCGGCATAAATAAACGTGATACCAAGAATTAATTTAATTAAGAAAAGAATGACGGTATGAATATTATTTTTCATTTTTCACCATTGCATACCCCACTTCCTGCCACTGCCTGAAACCACCCGGATAAACTTTGATATCCGTAAACCTCATATTTTTCAAATTTGTCGCAAAATGATGGCTATCCATACACTCAAACCCGGAACAATACACCAGGATAGGAGACTGCCGATCTGTTATTTCTAACAACTTGTCGATAACCCGATCAAACTCCATCCATGGAAACGACAAGGCTCCCGGTAAATGCCCTTCTTCATAAACTTCACGGGGTCTGACATCCAAAATTATCCGCTCTTTTTTCTGAATAATCTGCCGTACAATTTCAGGATTATTGATCTCGATTGATACATTTACTGAACCTGCCTTTGAAATTGCGTTAACAACGCCATTTGATGTCTCCCACTGGCCAAACAATGCAATACCGGATGAAGAAAAATAATTATAAAAAAATCCCATTGTCACCGCAACAAAAACAAGAAAAAAACTGCCTTTTATCTCTTTTAGAGTCATTGTTACACTTGATGTAATTTTATTTTTTTTAAATTATCCAACCGATGTTCTAAAACCATCAATATCATCCATTTTTCAAAAAGTCGGAAGAGATTTTCTTTAGAATACATCTTCTGCCCTTTATTTTCCAGTCTTTTCTCCATGCGCTTTAACCCGGCTTTAATCTCATCTGAGGAGGTCTTTATGTTCAGAAATGAATAAATTTCAAAGGCATCTTTGTAATAGCCCTGACTTTCATAAATTCTTGCAAGTTCGAGCGTTTTTAACTCCTGGCTCATGGTGTCTTCCTTTTATTATCTGATTTATCTTTGAAAATAAGCTCATCTTCTTCAGCCATATCATGCTCATGTTTTGCCACATGTTTGATATAATTCATATCAGTTTTTAAACTTTTTACTTCATCCTCAAGTTTTTGATTTGCAAGATCGACCGTCCGAACCTGGTCTAAGATAACGATTTCCTTTCCTTTTAACATTTTATAATCCAAGACACCATTTGTTGAAAAAACGATAAAAAATAATAATGCGATAATGATGAATATTGAAACATAAAAACCGGTTTTTTCGACCATTGTCATGATTTGTTCTGTACCATTCCCTTTTTTAATATTCTCAATTCAGGACTTGAAATCAGGACATTCATACCCAAATAAAAAATCGCTCCAAAACAGATACAGCCCACCACCCCTGTTCCAAATAAAAATGGATTGTCATCCTTCACCAAAACAAATGCTGCGGCCTGTTTAACAAGAAAAAACATTATAACAGATAAAAAAAGCGATCTGCAAGCAGAAAAAATGATCTCAAATTTATCAATATTCACAGCGCCGGGAATGTTGATAAACAAATATATAAACCCTGCCATGGCAGATATGGAAACGGACAGAACAAGCCCCCTAATTCCAAGGGTATCGACAAACAAAGAACACAAAATCAGGTTCAAACTGATGGTAATGATTCCCGAATAAAAGGGAACTCTTATGTTGGATAAGGCATAATATAATGTAACAAATAACCGGACCCCTGTGAACGCCCACAAGCCTATACTCAAGAAAATCAGGCATTCTGCTGTCTGTTGAATGGCCAAATCAGTAAAAGCCCCATGGCCAAACAAAAAGGCAACAATTTTTTCATCTAAGGCCATCAAACCCGCCATTGCCGGAATTGTAATAAAAAATACAAGCCTTACCCCGTTTGAAAACAACATTGCAATTTCATTTAATTGCCCTAAGACCGCTTTTCTTGAAAGCTCCGGCAAAAAAACCATGGCAGCAGAAACACCGAAAAGTGCCAAAGGGAATTGCACCAGCCGGTCTGCATAGTAGATGAAAGACACACTACCTTCACCCAAGTTTGATGCAAACGATGAGGCTATCATGATATTAATCTGGTAGGAGGCTGCTCCAATCATACAGGGAATCATTATTTTTATAACGGTTAACACCCTGGGGTGAAAAAATTGAAACGATGGAATTTTTAACATCCCAAAACGAATCATAAAGGGAACCTGGAGAATAAGCTGAAGGACGCCACCGATAGCAACCCCAAGTGCCAGGCCCATAACAGGCGTTTCAAAAAATCTTGTTATCAGAATTGTAAATAAAATCACCACAAGATTAAATACAACCGGTGCAACGGCAGGAACACCAAAATTCCCCAAAGAATTCAACACGCCCATGCAAAGTGCGCTCATAAGAATCAGCCAGAAATATGGCAGCATAATTTTAAACAAGATAATTGTCAGACCATATTTGTATGAAAACCCGACAAATCCCGGGGCTATCACCTTAATCACCAGCGGGGCAAAAAAGATCCCAACAAGAACAATGAGAATACCCATCAGGGATAAAAAAGAAAAAAAAGAAAAAACCATCGCGACTGCCTTTGAGCGCCCTTCCTTTTCCAGGGTTTCAGAAAAAACCGATACAAATGAAAGACTCAAAATCCCTTCGGAAAATAGTTTTCGGACAAGATCAAACGGCCTGAAAGCGATAAAAAAAACATCACTTTGAGAAGATGTGCCAAAATACATGGCAATGAGCGCATCCCTGACAACCCCAAGAACACGACTGCTAAAAGTTAAGCTGCTGATCAATGCCGTATTTTTTAATATCTTTCTCACAACTTTTCCTTGACAAAAATTGACAAATCATATAATTTTATAAATTTGAAATATAGGAAAATTTTAAATTTTAATACACTTAAACAAGGAGCAAGACCAAGTTGGCTAACCATAAATCTGCAAAAAAACGTGCGAAACAGAGTCAGGTAAGACGGCTTAGAAACAGATCTGTAAAAACCACTCTTAAAAATTTGGAAAAAAGTGTTCATGCTGCAAAAGAAGAAGGTAGTGATAATAGAGATGAACTCATGAGAAAAACTCAATCTGCCATTCACAAAGCCGCTAAAAAGGGTGTTATCCATAAAAAGACTGCTTCCAGAAAAATTTCAAGGCTATTCAAATTCATGAATGCATAGCATTCGCGAATTTTTTTATTTTTGTTCAATCCACTAAAGACAGGGTTTGCATTTATTAAGATGTAACTCCTGTCTTTACTATTTTTATTCTAAAAATTAGTCATCATGTTACTAATTAATTTTTCAGCACTTCTTATGGCTATTTTATCTACAGCCTCTCTTTTGTTGCTTTCATCAGTGATCTTATCTTCAGACACAGTGTATTCTTCGGTTGATGTAAAATTCTTGACCGACCAGATCACGTCTCCATCCTTATTGGTAAGTTTCAGATCAACGGTAGCTGCAACCCTTCTTTCTAAGACAGATTCCGTGGTTGACCGTGACAGGGTGGCGAAGGTGATCGCTTTGATTGTTCCTTCAAGGATAGCTGTTGCCTGGGATTCATCACCAACTTTTGTGTCGGTCTTTTGAATAATTTCTCGTATCAAAGCATTGGTAAATGCGATGCCTGATCCTGTTTCAGAACTTTTATTCTCCAAAACCTTCACAGCGACACGCGTCACATCGTTTTTAATATATCCGCCACCCTCAAACCGGTAACCACAGGATGCAAAAAATGCAAGTACACAAACGAATAAAGCCCATTTTAAATTTTTCATATTAAATCACAATATTTACAAGTGTTTGTTTTTTTCTGATCACGATAACCTTTTTGGGTTCTTTATCACCCATATGTTTTTTGATCTTT
>JAFCZY010000226.1 GCA_019314105.1 Deltaproteobacteria bacterium | reverse complement strand
ATTCCGGCAGCCATTCCTCTCTGCTTCATCGGTGTGGAGGCCGCCTATCATTTTTCTTTGCCTGTCTGGGGATATCTGATCCGGAAATGGGGATGCATCCCCATAGAAAGGAATAACCTTAAAAATGCCATTTTAAGCCTTGAAATGGCAAAGGAAGCGCTCTTGTCCGGGATGAACATCGGCATACTGCCTGAAGGACACAGGACGCTTACAGGAGAACTGACACCCTTTAAAAAAGGACCGTTTCATTTGGCCAAAGGTGCCAACGCCGACATTTTACCATTCGCAACAACTGGTTTGTTTAATTATCATCGGAAATCAAGTTTGATTTTAACCCCGGGAGTGGTGAAAGTAAATATTGGGAAACCGATTCCTTACGATACGTTTAAAGATTTATCGGTAGAAGAGACAAGACAAAACCTTTTTGATATTATTTCAAAATTAAGCCAACAATAAACCCCGGGCAGCTAAGAAAATATTATATTCAACTCAACTGCCCGGGGTTTATTGTTATTCTTCTTTTTCAGCATTTACCCTTTCAATGACTTTTTGAGCCATATCACCTGGAACTTCATCATATTGTTCAAATTCCATGGTAAAGGTTCCTCGGCCACCGGTCATAGAGCTTAAATCCGGTGCATAGCGCAGTATTTCAGCCATGGGAACCAAAGCATTAATAATTTGTTTATCATCTTCAGAATCCATTCCAAGAACCCTTCCGCGTCTGGAATTAAGATCACCCATAATATCCCCGGTGCTATCCTCCGGAACTTTTACGGAAATTTTCATGATGGGTTCAAGAAGGGTCGGTTTTGCATCTACAGCAGCCTTTTTAAACGCTAATGAGCCTGCCATTTTAAACGCCATTTCAGAAGAGTCAACGGAATGATAGGAGCCAAAATCAAGGGTTGTTCTGAAATCAACACAGGGAAATCCTGCAAGTATACCGGTCGTTGAAGTTTCTCGGATTCCCGCTTCGACTGCGGGAATATAATTTTTAGGGATAACACCACCGACAATCTTATCTACAAACTCAAATCCTCTACCTTTGGGAAGGGGTTCCAGAACAATCCAGCAGTCACCATACTGACCATGCCCGCCAGATTGTTTTTTATGCTTGCCCTGAACACGAATTTTTTTCTTAAAGGTTTCCCGATAGGCCACCTTTGGGGTTTCAATGCCCATGCCCACATTAAATTTTCTCTGAATTTTTTCAGCTGTCACTTCTATATGGACAAGACCTCTGCCGGAAAGAATCGTCTGTTTGGTTTCTTCATTTCTTTGCAGTTGAAGCCCTGTATCTTCTTCAAGAATTTTTCGGATGGCTTCATGAATTTTATCTTCATCATTTTTTTCTTTGGGTGAAATGGCAAATGAAATAACAGGGGGTAAAGGACTGGGTGCTGGAATCTGAATGTCTTTTCCGCCTGTCAGCGTATCACCGGTCAAAGTGTTTTTGAGTTTAGCTACAGCGACGATAGATCCAGGAAGGGCGCTGGTAGTAGTTTTTTGTTCCTTTCCGGCAATTTCAAGAAGCTGTGAAAACCTCTCCTTAGTATCCTTTGTTGTATTAACAATATTGCCTTCTTTGCCAAGAGTTCCTGAAATCACTCTAAACAGAGAAAGTCTTCCTGCATAGGGGTCGACAATGGTATTGAAAACAAAGCCGCAGAATTCTGCATCCGGATCAGGAGAAACAATAACATCCTCACCATTGGCATCTTTTGCTATCCAATCTCCTCTATCAAGTGGAGAGGGCATATAATCATTGATAATATCAGAAACCATATCAATGCCGATCATTTTTGTAGCAGAACAACAAATGGCAGGATAAAACTGGGCATCTTGAACTCCTTGTCTGAATGTTGCCTTGAGCTCATCCTCAGTAATTTCCTCACCTTCCAGATATTTTTCAAGAAGCGTATCATCAAGTTCAGCTATATCCTCAATAAATTCTTCTTTTGCCATTTCAATATCCTCTGACATGTCAGAAGGAACATCAATCTTACCTGATTTTCCTTCTGCATCATATTCATAGGCCTGACCTGAAATAATATTCACAAACCCTGTAAAATTATTTTCAGAACCGATGGGATAACAAATAGGAATAATCTTTTTTTTAAGTGCTGTTTTACAGGCCGTGATACAGGTTGAAAAATCCGCTCTTTCCCGATCCAGCTTATTGACGATCACAAAGCCGGGTAAATTATATTCCAATGCACTGGCTGCAGCCTCTTCAGTCATGGCAGAAGGTCCGCCAACCCCGTCAATCACAAATGCCATGCAGTCTGCAACAGGAAAGCATGTTTTAGAAGCAGAGAAAAAATTCTGATCACCAGGAGTATCTATTAAGGTAATTGTATGTTTATTATGCGTATACTTAATAAAGGATGTATTAATACTCTGTTGTTTTCTGGTTTCTTCCGGCTGAAAATCCATGACGGTATTGCCTTCTTCAACCTTTCCAAGACGCTTGGTAACTCCGGCTTTAAATAGCATAGCCTCAGCAAGCGTTGTCTTGCCCGCACCTCCATGGCCAGCCAGAGCCACATTTCTCATGGTTTTAATTTCTTCGCTCATTGCTGCTCCTTATAAACAATTAATAAAAAGTTATATTTTAATAATCAAATTTTAATAAAATTAATAGTGTTATTTTAAATTTTCTTTAAAAGTTAAGTATATAATATACTCAATATTCCCTTTTGGACCAGAAATAGGGGAGGGGACCACCTGGTTAACTCTGTATCCACGTTCTTGAAAAAAAACTTTTAAATCTTCTATCACCATTTCTCTAATTTCAGGATCCTTTACAACCCCCCCCTTGCCGATATTCTTTTTCCCTGCTTCAAATTGAGGTTTGATTAATGCTAAAATCTGTGTATCATCCCGCATAAATTTTTCAGCAGAAGGAATCACTGTCTTTAAAGAAATAAAAGACGTATCGGCTACAACCACATCCATTTTTTCATTGATTACTTCATAGGGCATATACCGGATATTGGTTCTTTCAATAACCGTTACCCGTAAATTTTGTCTTAAAGACCAGTCAAATTGTCCATATCCCACATCCACTGCATATACTTTGCTCGCCCCGTATTGAAGCAGACAATCAGTGAATCCACCAGTTGAAGCACCAATATCAAGGCAAGTCAAATCTTTTACGGATACTGGAATTGTTTTTAACGCTTTTTCGAGCTTCAATCCCCCCCGGCTGACAAATGGATTATCATCCTGCTTTACAACAACCATTGCATCATTTGCAATCAAAGTGCCTGGTTTGTCCACAGGCACATCATTTACAAGCACTTTGCCAGCCATAATGAGTGCCTTTACCCGAGTTCTGGAGTGAACCAGTCCTTTTTCGACAACTAAGCAATCCAGTCTGGTTTTATTCTTCGGCTCTTTCTTCAAGTTGTTTACCGTGTAATGTTATGGCTGCGGTTACAATGGCAGCACTGTCAATTTCATAGTGTCGTTTTAAGATATCCTGGGCGCCATGTTCGACAAAGGTATCTTTAATACCGATTCTTTTTAAAGAAAAATCAGTCACTCCGTTATCGATTAATACCTCCAGAACAGCTGATCCAAATCCACCATCCAGCACATGATCCTCAACGATGATAATTTTTTTAATTTTCATTGCATATTCAATGATCAGATCCGTATCAAGCGGTTTGACAAATCTGGCATTGATAATGGTTGCGTTGATGCCCTGATCTTTCACTGCCTCGCCGGCCTCTAATGCGTCACAGACTGATTTCCGTATGGAAATAATTACCAGGTCATTCCGTTCTTTAATCACTTGTGCTTTACCGATTTCCAGGAGCCGGGGAGGGTCTTCAATTTGAACTCCCGTTCCTGTTCCTCTTGGATATCGTATGGCAACAGGTCCGTTATGATGAAAGGCAGTGACCAGCATTCTTGCCAGTTCATTTTCATCTTTTGGTGCCATGATGGTCATGTTTGGCATGCAGCGAAGGTATGAATAATCAAAAAGGCCATGATGCGT
>JAFCZY010000225.1 GCA_019314105.1 Deltaproteobacteria bacterium | reverse complement strand
TACCTTGAAGATCCGTACCCGCATTAGGTTCTGTTAACGCAACTCCGCCGCGCTTCTCACCTGAAGCAAATAGAGGAAGATACTTTTTTTTCTGAGCTTCAGTACCATTATGGGTTACCAGATATGCCATTATCGTATGGCTGTTGATGATACCCGCAACACTCATCCATACTTTGGTAATTTCTTCAATGATACCTGAATAAGTGACTAAATTAATACCGGCCCCTTCATATTCTTCAGGAATTAGTAAACCAAACAGACCGAGTTCCTTCATGCGCTCTACAATTTCAGCAGGATACTCATCCTTGTGCTCAAGTTCGCTTGCGACAGGTCTTATTTCCCTTTCGGCAAATTCTATTACAGTTTCGATTAAATGCTTTTCTTCCGGCTTCATTTCATAGATACTCATAAGATTGTCTCCTTTTTAAATTCGAATATAAATGGTCTTTAAAGAATCATCTTCAAACATTAATCACAACATTTTATACGTACTACTTTAATATTCTATACAAAAAAGGTGCCATGATTTTTAATGTTCTAAATATTTAGTGGATTGTGCTGTGACAATCATAAAGCAGTTTGGATTCTCAGGAATAAACTCAGGAATATTTCTAATTCAGCTCTTGCACAAAAAGAGATAAAATATGTATCAAACAAAAACATAAATTTTATTTGTATGTATTGTTATGATACAATTGGCGTGACATTGATTTTGGAAAGAACCAGACTTGGATATTTTATTAAAATGGTTAATAAAATGTGGGAATACATTCTAAAATTATTTCCTTTGAATTTTTAAATATTTCGAGGAACAGCGGTAAGGTATAATATACCATGGCTACCTTTTATAGTAATTTTTACAACAGCGATAAATTTTTGTTTTTCCGCATCAGACTGTTGTCAATTGGCACCAATAGAGATAAAATAATATCCATTGAAACGTTAATAACATTTTTTGCAGCATCTATTCTGCTTGCCCTTGCACCGGGTCCCGATAATATATTTGTGACGGAGCAGTAGGATTTGGAAAAAGGAATGATTAAATTACAGCTGGTGGTGTTTGCGCTGGTATCGGCTTCATTTACCAATATTTATATTACCCAGCCCATATTGCCTGTGCTTCAGGATGAATTCGGGGTAACCACGGTGCAGGTATCGTTGACAGTATCAGTTGTGATTCTGGGTATTGTTATCTCAAATCTCTTTTTCGGTTTTTTATCAGATCGGATTTCCATTCGTCCTATTATTCTGACTGGCGGGTTTTGTGTGGCTATAGGCGGTTTGATTTCTGCGCTGACTCATGATTTCAAGATTCTGATTGCAGCACGGCTGTTCCAGGGTCTCTTTATTCCGGCCCTGACCACCAGTCTGCTAGCCTGGTTGGCCAGAACCCTGCCTGGAAAAAGGCTGGCCGTGGTTATGGGCTCATATGTGTCTGCCACGATTCTTGGAGGACTTGGCGGCCGTCTGCTGGGTGGTTGGATACATCCTTATCGGTTATCCAATGCCCCATTTTATTTTTCAACCGAGTTGATCACCTTGATATATTTTGTCTCTGTGGTGGGAATCTTTCTGGGTCCAATTGCCGGGTTGATCAGCAATCGATTTGGCAGCGGTAACACCATGATTGTCGGAACCAGTGTTCTGGGTGTTTCTTTTGTTTTGCTCCTGATTCCTTCAATTATAGCCGTCATTTTCGGTCTTTTGGGGGTCTGCGTTGGATTTTTTACCATTCATGTTGTGGCTGTAGGGTTGTTGAATCAGAAACTTACCAACAGCCATGGCAAAGCAAATGCGCTTTACGCTGTGTTTTATTATGCCGGCGGATGGCTGGGTATTACAGGTGCTGGCTTTGTGTTTCAGGAGATGGGATGGAAGGGAGTTGTCTTTTTTGTTATGTGTTTTTTGGTGATTCCCATTTTGACAGGCCTTTTTGAAAAAAGGGCTGGTTCAGCGTAATCCTGATGCTGGCCTGAATGAATGAACACATCTTTGATGAAATTTAGAAAAGTGGGAAAGCCACATAAATGTTGATCAAAGATTTTAAAAACAACAAGGATGGATAAATGACAAATTTAATTCGACAACAAGCGATTCAGGGGTTTAAGCAAGGTGATTCATTCATTTGTAAACGGACAGTTACACGTGAAGAAATATTGTCCTTTGGAGATATGACAAGAGACTATAATCCGGTCCACTTTAAGTGGAATTGGCTGATTCTCAAAAAGAATAGAAAAGGATTTATATAATGCCTGGAATTGATGCTTTGATTACTTTTGCAGTAGCCCTGTTCTTTTTAGAACTCTCCCCTGGTCCAGATATGATGCTTGTAATTGGTCGAGGAATAGGACAGGGTCGAAAAATAGCTTTACTAACCGTTGTCGGATCTGTTTTTGTGTCGGGTGCTGTGCAGCTTGCATTGCTCATCTTAGGTGTCGCATCCTTGTTGCAGGCGCATCCTTTAGCTTTAGATGCTTTACGCTGGGTGGGTGCTGTTTATCTTTTCTGGTATGGTGTGCAATTGCTTAAGTCGTTTCACCAAGAAAACTACGAGGGAGATATGGGACCAACTGTTTCAAGCTGGTCAGCTATTCGAGATGGCACAATCAACAACCTGACAAATCCAAAATCATTTTTATTCATGTTTGCCTTTTTGCCGCAGTTTGTTGATCCTGTTGCAGGGCCTGTTTGGTTGCAGCTTCTTGTTCTTGGAAGCTTACAGAAATTTGCCGGTGTGTTTTCTCTTGGTTCGGTGGCGATTGCGTCGGGCATGATTGGTAACTGGATCAATCAATGGTCTTCGATACTTGCCTGGCAGCAGCGATTTACTGGCGTTGTAATGATTGGTTTAGCCGTTCGCCTCGTACTGACCGGTAATGCTAATGCTTCGCCCGCCCCGCGCCTAAATTAGCGAAAACAGGCCAAATACATATTTATGGGCTGGTTCAGCGCAATCCTGATGCCAGCCTAAGAGCCTGTTTAAAAATTCAGGCTCTAAATGAATGAACTTCTATGGATTCAAGAAATATATTAAAAGGGAAAAAGGATTCTTATTGTAGATGACGAGCCGGATGTGCTGGAATTTTTAATCGAACTTTTAAATATATGCAAAATAGACACAGCATCTCCTTTTGAGGAAAGCGAACAACTACTGGAAAATCAATGCGAAAAAGAGTAATGAAACCCTCAATTTTCTGTATGTCTTTTCGATGTTCAGATTGATGCGATCTTAGCCTATGAAAATGTCATGTTGTTTTACCTGTGCTGGATAGAGCTATGTCTGGCAGTAGATACCGCCTCCGCACTGAGCTATTCCTTGGCATCGGAGTCCACCTCATATAGGAAATTGGTAGAATCAACCAAAATGAACTGGTTAGATTAAATAAGAGAAAAAATAAAGAATGAATTAATGAATCTGCCAAATAAGGTGGATGACCTTGGTTGTGGTTTTACCAGTTGTAAAACCGGGAAAAAAGATATAGATATCCTTATAAATAAATTGAATATATCAAGCAGGTGATCTTAAAAATTCTGGATTTAAAATTAAGATGGAGTGACGGCTATTTATGAATGGTTCGGAAAAACGAATTTTTATTACGTTATTTTTTGCAATTTTCAATGCAATACTGGGTGTTGGTATCGTTATTCCGCTTTTGCCGGTTTATGCCAAAAATCTTGGGGCCAGTGGTTTATATATCAGCATGATATTTGGCGCTTTTTCACTTTCCAGAACTTTTCTCCTCCCTTATTTTGGAAAACTTTCGGATAAAAAAGGCCGGAAGCCTTTAATTACAGCCGGACTTCTGGGTTATACAATCGTATCCATTGCGTTTGTCTATTTTTCCAGCGTTGAATCCCTTATTACGATTCGTTTTTTTCAGGGAATCGCTTCTGCCATGATCATGCCGGCAACCCAGGCATATGTAGGAGATATAACTCCAAAAGGAAAAGAAGGGCTTTATATGGGCGCTTTTAATATGTCTATGTTTCTCAGTCTTAGCCTTGGTCCCCTTATGGGAGG
>JAFCZY010000224.1 GCA_019314105.1 Deltaproteobacteria bacterium | reverse complement strand
GAACGGGCCCAGGCCATGATTGAGATTGCCCATCCGGATGACCGCCTGGAATTATTTAATAAGGCAAAAAAGAAAAATATGCTGTATCCGGACCAGATATTCTTAAAGGAAAGCAGCCGTCTTTATCCCCATGAGATTCACGAGCAGCAGATCTTTAAAAATGGGGTCAAGGTGAGGTTCAGACCCATAAAACCTTCGGATGAGGGACAGATGAGAAAATTGTTCTACCGGTTTTCCAATGAAGCTATCTATTACCGGTATTTTTACTGCATTACCACTATGCCCCATTCAAAAATGCAGGAATATGTCAATATTGACTGGAACCATACCATGTCAATCGTAGGACTGATCGGGAAGCAGGGAGAAGACATTTTAATCGCAGAGGCAAGATATTTAAGAGAGGAATCAGACTCTGTTATGGCTGAAATTGCCTTAATTGTTGATGAAAAGTATAACAATCTTGGCATTGCCACCTATATGGTAAATTTATTATTGAAACTTGGAAAAGAAAGGGGTATTGAGGTTTTTACAGCGACAGTCTTGTTTTCCAATTATAAGATAATGAAGGTGTTTAAAAAGGCCTGTCCAAATCTTAAGAGTGAACGGGAATACGGTGTATACAGCATTACCATGCCTGTTGGTATGCTGACGGGTAGGGGGTCTTTATGAAGAAACCATTGATTTTAATAACAGGTGCTACAGGTTATATCGGCGGCAGACTTGTTTTAGGATTGCTGAAAGGTGGTTACAGGGTCAGGGCAATGGCTCGGTGCATGGATAAAATTCAGGGAAGGTCGTGGAAAGATTCTCCTAACCTTGAATTTGTTGAAGCGGACGTTCATGATCCTGAGAGTCTTGAAGACGCCTTAAAAGATTGCGATGTGGCATATTATCTTGTTCATTCAATGTCTGAAGAACATCACAATTTTGTCGATGCAGATCGCAGAGCTGCCCAAAATTTTATTTCATTATCTGATAAACATAACCTTAAGCGAATCATCTACCTTGGCGGTTTAGGCGGGAATGAACCCAATGCAAGTTTACACCTTAAAAGCAGGCGGGAAGTTGAAAAAATTCTTCAATCGGGCCGGGCACCTGTTACTGCTTTTCGTTCAGCCCATATTATTGGATCAGGTAGTGCCTCTTTTGAAATGCTCAGATACATTTCAGAAAGAATGCCTTTTTTTATTATACCGAGGAGCATAATAGATACCAAAATTCAACCTATTTGTATTCGAAATGTTCTAATTTATCTGGAGAACTGCCTTGAAAAAAAAGAGACCATCGGCCAGACATATGACATTGGCGGGCCGGAAATTTTAACTTACAGGCAGCTGTTTGAAATTTACACGGAACAGGCGGGTCTGCGAAAGCCTTTGTTTATTCATTCCCCCACATTTCCTTTTAAACTGGGTAAAACAATTGCTCATACCATCGCAAAACTCTTGCTTCCCATATCACCCGGTATTTCTCAGCCGCTTCTTGACGGACTGGGTGTTAAAATCATTACAAAAGAGGATAACATCAGAAAAATTATCCCCCAGGATCTGGTACGCTGTTGCAATTCAATAGAGCGGGCCATTCAAAAGGACTCTCTTAAAATTGTGGAAACCCGATGGACAGATGCCGGCGATTTACATTCGCCTGAGTGGCTGTATGCAGGAGATGCTGCCTATTCCGGGGGGACACTGCTCCAGGGCGGGTATAAAATCACCCTGGCCTGCGAACCCGATGAATTCTGGTTTTGGATAACCCGAATTGGTGGGGCTAATGGATGGTATTACGGTGATATCCTGTGGCAGATCAGGGGGTTGATGGATCAGATTGCGGGCGGTGTCGGCTTAAGAAGAGGACGGCGTCATCCTGAACAGCTTTATGTCGGTGATGTCCTTGATTTCTGGCGGGTTTTAGATATTAAACCTCCCGTTAAACTGATTCTTCTGGCAGAAATGAAATTGCCGGGTGAAGCGCTTTTGACATTTGAACTGATCCCGAACGAAAAAGGGACAGAACTCAGGCTTGGTACGAGATTCCGTCCCACAGGATTGTATGGAATCCTCTACTGGTATTCTTTGCTGCCATTTCATAACCTTCTTTTCGGAGGCCTGTTAAACGAGCTTGCCACAAGGGTTGGGAGAAAAATTCTTTACGGCCCTGAGAAATACAGGCCAGGGCCGCTGCTTTTAGATCATTGAATAAGAATGATAAAGTGTTTCCAATTTCTTCCTGTCAAACTATTTCACCGTCTTCTTTATCCCGTTCACTGAGCATGAAATGTTGATCTGTTCTACCTTCAAAAGTACCGATCTTGCCTCTAATTTTCAGGAATTGATCAAAATTGGTGATAAAAATATCAAGGACCTCAGGGTCAAAGTGCTTACCCCTTTCTTTTTTCAGGATATCATAGATAATTTCGGGAGGATAAGGGTCTTTATAAGGTCGTTTTGAGGTGAGAGCATCAAAGGTATCGGCTATGGCGACAATTCGTCCGGAGATGGGGATGTCGGTCTTTTTTAATTGATTTGGGTATCCACCCCCGTTAAATTTTTCATGGTGGGTCAGGGCAATTTCATGGGCCATCTGAAGGATTTTAGATTTAGATTTGGCTAAAAGTCTTGATCCGATCAATGTATGGTTTTTCATGGTTTCAAACTCGTCAGAGGTGAGTTTTCCCGGTTTTAATAGAATCTTATCCGGGATGCCGATTTTTCCGATATCATGCATGGGCGCTGCATAATAGATGGTTTCTTTAAACTCCCGGGAAAGATTCAGTTTTTTAGCGATGAGCGAGCAATATTGCCCGATCCTGACAATATGATCCCCAGTATCTTCATCTTTATATTCTGCCGCCATGACCAGACGATGGATGGAATCAAGATAAGATTCTTTGAGCTCATCATGGGTTTTTCTTGTTTCTTGTTTAAGATGTCTTTCCCGCAACACACGATTTACTCTGAGTATTATTTCTCTGGGTGAAAAAGGCTTTTCAACAAAATCACTGGCACCGATATTGATAATTTCATCATATTGATAGCTTCGGGTTTGGCCTGTCATTACAATAACATCGGCAGTAAATTTTGATTTAATAATTTTAGCCAGCTCAATACCACCCATTACCGGCATATCAATGTCAGTAAGCACCACATCAAATGTCTGTCTGGAGAGCATTTCCAATGCTGTTTCACCATTCTTTGCAAAATAACAAGCATAATTCGTTTTTTCCATGATATTTTCAAGCAGATCTCTTATCATGGGTTCGTCATCAACAATTAAGATTTCAGCGGTTTGAGAATTTTCAAAAATATTCATCATGAGTCGCCTTGATTATTAATTCAAAATTTATATTCTGAAACTACTCTCATAAAGGTATCAAATCAATATAAAGTCAAGCTAAATTTAAAAAATTTAATTGCCGGGGGGATGATCCTTTTCAAAGGATTTTAACCGGTCTTTAAGATCCTTGAATCTCTCCTTCCCTGTCAGGGAAACACAAGCCCGCAAGCCTTCATGCCGGTCACTTCCTGTGGTAGTCAGTGAAATGGCGCTGATGCCATAGTAAAGCAGTTCTTCTACCAGTTCGATCCCACTAAATCCGGGATATGAAATAGTGAAATAGAATCCATCGGCTATTTTTTCATTTTCGTCCATATCATAGACAATCTGAAACCCATTGTCCGTGAAAAGTTTTTTCATGACACGGGCCCGGTCTCCATACTCTTTTACATTTTCCACAAAATTATAGTCGCCGTTATTGACCGCCTTTAAAAGCCCGGCAAGCCCCCATTGGTTGGTGTGGGAAACCCCGGAACTTAAGGCATACATGGCGCCGAAAATATAGGCATAGCCAAATTTATCAGACCCGAAATAAGGCTCAAGGTTATTGCCTTTGGAATTAAAAAGCTTGTCAGGGATGGCGGTCATGCCGATTCTCTGACCGGCAAGGGAAAAAGCTTTGGAGCTTGAAATGAGCAGGAGATAATTGTCCGTATATTTGGCAACAGAGGGGATAAAGGGTTTTTCCCCGGGA
>JAFCZY010000223.1 GCA_019314105.1 Deltaproteobacteria bacterium | reverse complement strand
GCCCAGGCAAGGCCAAAAACTTTTGGGACTGAGATACCCACGGACATGGAAGCAAATTGATCGTCAGATACAGCTCTCATGGATATGCCAATGGTTGATTTTTTAAAGAACCAGGAGAGACCTCCAATCAAAATAAAGGTGATGATGACCCCTACAAGTTGTGTCCAGGATATGGAAACACCGCCGAGAGACAGGGGTTGCTGTGGAAGAAAAGCCGGGAATGAGAAGTTCTCACTTCCAAAGGGAGTGATAAAGATCAATCCGTCAATGATGGATTGAAGTCCAATGGTCACCATGATGACCGAAATAATGGGTTCACCGATCAGTCGTCGTAAAAAGATTTTTTCAACACTCATGGCCAGGAAAAAGGTAATAATCATGCTGGCCAGAAATGAAAAGAAAATAGGAACCCCGAGAGATACAGTCAGAAAATAGGTGATAAAAGCACCGGCTGCAATAATCTGTCCATGGGCAAAGTTTGCCACCCGGCTTGATTTATATACCAGTACAAGTCCAAGAGCAGCCAATGCATAGATGGAGCCCACCACAATACCGCTGACTACAATTTGAAAAAAATAACTCATATGATTTATTTGGCTCCTTTCACCGTGTAAAAAACTATGTTGGTTTTGACTGTTGCCGACTGCCCATCCTGATACTGGAAGGATGCCTCAACCTGCTTTTCATCAATAGTTTCGTCATAAAGCGAATCATACAGATTCTGGTATCGCTCCTTTACAAATTTACGACGGATTTTGCCGGTTTTGGTTAACTCACCGTCATCCACATCCAGAAGTTTATAAAGCAGAGCAAAGCGTTTGATTTTAAAATGTTCTTTTTCAGCCCGGGAGTTTACATCCAATACCTGTTCCATCATGAGTTCTGCCACTTCGGGTCTTCCGGAAAGATCCATATAAGTAGTGAATGAAATCCCTTTGTCTTCAGCCCACTTGCCCACAACAATGGGGTCAATGTTAAGCAGGCAGGCCACAAAGTCTTCATTATTCCCGTAAATTACCGCCTCTTTTATGTAAGGGCTGAATTTGAGAGTATTTTCCAGGAACATGGGAGAGAACATTTCTCCTTTGTTATTGTGCATGACATCGGAAAGACGGTCAATCACCACCAGATGTCCATGTTCATCTATAAAGCCTGCATCTCCCGAGTGGAGCCAGCCGCCCTCGAGTACCTCTTTGGTTTTCTCCGGCAGATCGTAATAGCCCGGAGAAACAGAGGCTGATTTTGATAGGATTTCCCCATCTTCTGCAATCTTGCATTCAGTGCCAGGCAATGGTTTACCAACGGTTTCCGGCCGGACATCTCCGTCCCTGTGCATGTAGGCAATTCCTGTGATTTCGGTCTGCCCGTAAATTTGTTTGAGATTCACCCCGATGGCCTGGTAAAAGGTAAAGAGTTCAGGTCCTAAGGCGGCACCCCCTGTATAGGCTCGCCTCAGGCGCATAAGGCCTATCTGGTTGATAAGGGGCCGAAGGACCATCTGTGTGCCCAGCCACGATTTGATTTTTAATCCCAATGGCATGGGTTTGCCAGTCATCTTATAGCCGGCTGATTCTATACCCACTTTGATGAAATAATGATAGAAAAGTTTGTTCAACCAATAGGATTGGTCAATTTTTAACCATATTTCAGATCGAATGGTTTCATAGATTCTGGGGGCACCAAACATGAAATGGGGTCCGATTTCCTTTAAATCCGACATGGCTGTTTCAACAGATTCAGGAAAGTTAATGGTTATTCCCGTTGCCATGGCAATCCCGAATGAGTTCATCTGCTCACCGATCCAGGCAAAGGGCAGAAAGGAGACGTATTCGTCTGTGGGTTCCAAGGGGTCTGCTTCAGTTATTTTAACCCCCATATTAATATAATTTTTATGGGTCATCATGGTACCCTTGGGAAGCCCTGTGGTTCCGGATGTGAGACACAGGTGACAGACATCATCCGGCTTGCCCATATCCACAAGGGTTTCAAAAAGATCAGGGTTTTTTGTATGCTCTTTATCCCCCATTTTATAAAGATCTCTGATATCAATGAACCAGTCATCGGACATATACTCTCTCATGCCCCTTGGATCTTCAAAAATGACTTTTTTAACATTGGGGATCTGGTCTCTGACATCAAGCACTTTATCCACCTGTTCCTGGTTGTCACAAAATACTGCACTGACTTTCAGGTATTGAATGATCTGTGCAATCTCGGCCGGCATGCTGACTTGATATATGCCGGCTGAAATGGCACCAATGGAGTGGGCACCAATGGCTGTAAACAAAAGTTCAGGAATATTATCACTGATAATGGCAATGACATCCCCTTTGGCAAGACCGACGGCTTTGAGACCCAATGCAGTTTTCCTGACATGATCATAGTAATCTTCCCAGGTATAGGTATTCCAGATTCCAAAATCTTTTTCCCTTAACGCCGGGCGTTTGGGAGAGCTTGCCACCCGCCAGCGAAGCAATTGGGGGATAGAATATTCAAGCAGTTGATCGTTTGTAGTCATTATAGTTTAATCCTCTCCAATATAGGCTTCAATTACTTTAGGATTTTGGGCCACTTCTTCAGGCGTTCCCGAACCAATTACCTCTCCAAAATCAAGCACATAGATCCGGTCGGAAATATCCATAACAACCCCAAGATCATGTTCTACAAGCACCACGGTAATGTTGCGTTCTTTTTGAATATCCATGACAAACCGGACAATATCTTCTTTTTCCTCTTGATTCATCCCGGCCATGGGTTCATCTAAAAGCAGGATATCAGGGGCTAAGGTCAACGCACGGGCCACCTCGACTTTTTTCTGGAGACCATAGCTCAAGTTTCCCACAAGGCTTTTCCTGTTGGCTTCCAGCTCCATAAAGTCAATAACATCTTCTACATAGGCCCTGTTTTCAGCTTCAATCCTTGAGGCTTTTCCATAAAAGAAAACCGCATGCAAAAAGCTGTATTTTAAATTCTGGTGCCTGGCCAAAAGAAGATTGTCCAGAACCGAAAGGCCGGAAAAAAGTTCAAGGTTTTGAAATGCCCTTGAAATTCCCATGTTTGACACCTGATGGGGAGACGCATGGGTCAGTTTTTTATCCTTGTAATAAATGTCACCCCGGGTAGGGTGGTAAAAACCTGATATACAGTTGAGCATACTGGTTTTACCAGCCCCATTGGGCCCGATAATAGATGTGATCAGACCCGGCTCAATCTTCATATCTACATTGGAAAGAGCTTTAAGTCCGCCAAAAGAGAGTGTAACGTTTGAAATATTTAAATGTGCCATATAAAATCCAAATTTTTTAAGTCAGATGGTTCTTTGCTTGATGGACAATGATTGGAACTAATGCCATCCTCCTGACATGGCATTAAATTATTCATAGTAAATCAACTATAACTATAGAGTGTACGACAAAAACTTTTTTTTAAAAAGTAGAATATTTTTTAAGTGTATTCTGCTTTTATTTTTTCACGGTCAATTACATCATTTTTTGTCCTGGGCAACTCATTAATGAACTCAACATATCTTGGTTTTTTGTACCCGGCGATGAGTGATCCGCAAAACTTGATCAGAGCATCCTTTGTCAGGCTACAGCCAGGGTTCAGTGAACAAACCGCTTTTATGCCTTCCCCAAATTTGGGGTCAGGTACACCAAATACACAGACTTCTTTGATGGCATCATGCTCAAGAATGGCTTTTTCCACCTCTGCGGGAAAAACATTTTCTCCACCCGGCTTGATGAGTTCTTTTTCTGCCTTTCGGCCCTTAAAAAACAAGAATCCGTCAGCGTCAATCATTCCAAGATCTCCGGTATGGTGCCAGCCATTTCTGAAGGTGTGAGCATTCAGTTTATCGGCATTCCAATATCCCTGGAAAACCAATGGCCCTCTGACAAGGATTTCCCCGGTTTCACCGACAGGTAAAAGCGTATCAACGTCATCTGCAATTTTAATATTGGCAAGCGGTGAGATAACACCTGCTGAACCCGATTTTGTGAAGTATTCGGTAAAGGTGATCAGGCCCGATGTTTCAGTCTGTCCGTACATGGTCCAGAATTTGGAATTTGTACAGG
>JAFCZY010000222.1 GCA_019314105.1 Deltaproteobacteria bacterium | reverse complement strand
GGGGGAAGGATTTGAACCAACGACCTTCGGGTTATGAGCCCGACGAGCTACCAGACTGCTCCACCCCGCATCAACGAAAGGCAATATATAGAATTGTCTCATTTCTGTCAAGCCTTTTTAATGTCCTGTCAGTCAAAATATTATTTTATCTGCCGGACCCTGCTGAAGTTCATCTTCGGTCTATCATTATGTGTCCAGCAAAGAGGCAATCATGGTTTTAAGCTCCTGGTAATTTCTTGTCACCGGAATATCAGGAAAATCCGTGATCACAGACTCCGGCGGGCTAAAGAGAAACCCCTGATCTGCTGCCTGGATCATCTTGACATCATTATAAGAGTCTCCAAAGGCAATCACATGATAGTTTAACCCTTTTAAGGCGTTAACCGCTTCTTTTTTCTGGTTATCCATCCTGAGGTTGTAATCGGTGATATGACCCGCTTTGTCAATGGTCAGGTTATGGCATAACAGTGTAGGATAATTCAATTTTGCCATCAACGGCGTTGCAAACTCTTCAAAGGTGTCTGACAGCAAAATAATCTGTGACGTTTCCCTGATCCAGTTTAAAACCTCCAGGGCTCCTTCGAGCGGTTCCAGGGTGGCAATCACCTCTCTGATATCCTGAATTTTTAAATGATGCGCCTTTAATATCGTAAGCCGCCGGGTCATTAAGACGTCATAATCACTGATGTCCCGGGTGGTCAGCTTCAGTTCTTCGATTCCGGTCTTCTTTGCAACATTAATCCATATTTCCGGCAAAAATACGCCTTCCAAATCTGCAACCACTATTTTCATTTCTTACGCTACTCCTCATCTGTTTCTTCTATTCTAATGACAACCGGTTTACCGACAACTGAATCTGTCTTTGAAATCTCCTTTAAGGCATGTTGTATCCCTGCTTCCCCGGCCGTATGAGTAATCATTACAATCGGCACTTTTCCATTGATTTTCCGGCCTTTTTGATGAACCGATTTAATACTGATATTATTTTCCCCGAGAATCCCGGAGATCTTCGACAATACCCCGGGATGATCCTGGGCTTCAAACCTGAGATAATATTTTGTATACAGCTCCGCCATGGGAAGAATCGGCATGGGTTTAATATTATCTTCGGGATATCCTAAAACAGGCACCCGTCTTTTGCTGCCGGACATAATATTGCGTGCAATATCTGCGATATCACTTAAAACAGCACTAGCCGTCGGCATCATACCCGCGCCATGACCATACAGCATGGTTTGTCCTGTGGCATCCGCATCAATGGCAATGGCATTCATGGACCCATCAACGTGGGACAAAGGGTTTGAGCTGGGTATCATTGTGGGATGCACTCTTGCCTCTACATAGTTTTCATGAATTTTTCCAATGGCCAGAAGTTTTATGATGTACCCAAATTCCTTTGCAAACTCGATATCCTGCGGTGTAATGTTGCGGATACCTTCCACATGAATATCTTTCAAATTAATCACCATACCGTGGGCAAGGGAATTTAAGATAGCCAGCTTATGGGCCGTATCAAATCCATCTACATCCAAAGAAGGCTCTGCTTCAGCATATCCCAGTTCCTGGGCTTTCTTTAAGGCATCTTCAAAATCAGACCCGTCCCTGGAAATTTTAGTCAGAATATAATTACAGGTGCCGTTTAAAATCGCTGACATGGCTTTGATATCATTGGCCACAAGGGACTCTCTCAAAAACTTAATGATCGGCATGCACCCGCCGACACTTGCTTCAAAGGCCAGATCTACCTGGTTTTTTCCGGCTGCCGTGACAAGATCATTTCCAAAGCTTGCCAGAAGGGCTTTGTTGGCTGTGACCACATGTTTTTTATTTTCAAGCGCCTTTAAAATAAATTCCTTTGCAATCGTCTCCCCCCCAATGGTTTCCACAATAATATCGATGGCGGGATCATCCATAATCACAGTTGCATCAGACACCAGTTCAGTGGTTCCAAGGTCAACACCTCTATCTGTGGTGACATCAATATCAGCAATGGTCTTAAGATTTAAAACAGCACCGGTTCTGGATTCCAGCAATTGCTTTTTTTGCTTTAACAATTTTGCCACACCCACACCAACAACGCCATACCCTAAAATTCCGATATTGATTGTTTTCATTCCCTCTGGAATCTCCGAAAATAATTTGGTTTAAAATTAAATGTAGATACAATATTCAACTGCCGATGTCAAAAAACTTTTGACTTTTCAGTGCATTCTGTTTATCCTTACACCGTTCTGGAAATCTTAATCTAAATATAATTAAAAAGGTAAACTTATATGAACAACTCCTTAACTTATGCAGATTCGGGTGTTGATATAGACAAAGCAAATGCGCTGGTTAATCGAATTAAAGAGATTGCAAAATCAACGCCTCGATCAGGTGTAATGGGTGAAATCGGCGGCTTTGGAGGTCTTTTTTCGCTGAATCTTTCCAATGTTCCCCATCCGGTTCTGGTCAGTTCAACCGACGGGGTTGGAACCAAGCTTAAAATTGCTTTTATGATGGACAAACATGATACCATCGGTATTGATCTTGTGGCCATGTGCGTTAACGATATAATTGTCCAGGGTGCAAAGCCCTTGTTTTTCCTCGATTATCTGGCCATGGGAATGCTGAACAATGATGTGGCTGAAAAAATTATTTCAGGCATTGCCGAAGGATGCAACCAGGCCGGATGTGCTTTGATCGGTGGAGAAACCGCAGAAATGCCGGGAATGTATCACGACGGAGAATACGACCTTTCCGGATTCTCTGTGGGGATGGTAGACAATGATAAAATCATAGATGGGTCTTATATCAAAAACGGCCATAAACTCATTGGCCTTGCATCAAGTGGTGTGCACAGCAATGGGTTTTCCCTGGTCAGAAAAATCTTTTTTGACAACTGCAACTATGATGTAACGACCAAACTTAATGACCTTGCCACCACCCTTGGAGAAGAACTCCTCAAACCAACGACCATTTATGTTCCAACCATTTTAAGCCTTTTAAGAGATCTGCCCATCCATGGCCTTGTCCATATCACCGGAGGCGGCATTAATGAAAATATCATCCGGGTAATCCCTGACGCCTGTAAAGCCATGATTCACAAAGATGCCTGGGAAATCCCGCCTGTCTTCAAGATGCTTCAAAAAGAGGGGTCTGTCTCGAATTCCGAAATGCAGAGAACGTTTAACAATGGTATCGGCATGGTAATGGTCGTGCCGGAAAAATCTGCCCAGGAAGTCATGGACAGACTCGTGGCAATGGATCAAAAAGCATGTTTCATCGGTGAGATTGAATCCAGGGAGAACAATGAAATACAGACTCAATGGGTTTAGACCTGATGATAGTCCTCGGGATTGAATCCTCCTGTGATGAAACCGCAGCCTCAATTGTTCAAAACAGTACCGATATCCTGTCTTCTGTCGTCGCCTCCCAGATTGATGTTCATAACAAGTATGGAGGGGTTGTACCGGAACTGGCCTCTCGAATGCATATCGAAGCCATTGTACCGGTAGTGGATGCCGCCATAAAAAAAGCGAATATCAAAATTGAGGATATCGATGCGGTTGCCGCCACAAGAGGGCCCGGACTGATTGGTGCCCTTCTGGTGGGATTTTGTTTTGCCAAATCCTTTGCCTTTGCAAGGAACCTTCCCCTGGCCGGTGTCAATCATCTGGAAGCGCACATCTATTCCTTATTTCTGATGGCCAAAAAACCGGCATTCCCCTTTATTGCTCTGGTGGTATCCGGAGGGCACACGAATATCTATCATGTGACCTCGTATGATCATTTTGAACTTTTGGGGCAGACAAGGGATGATGCTGCCGGAGAAGCCTTTGACAAAGTGTCAAAAATGCTGGGGCTGGGCTATCCCGGCGGGCCGATCATTGAAAAACTGGCAAAAACAAAAGATCCCGCCGCCATTTCATTTCCCAGAACACTGCTTGGAAAAGGCAGCTTTGATTTTAGTTTCAGCGGTCTTAAATCATCCGTGGCCCGGTATATCCACGATCATACCATATCTTCCGAGGATGAAAAGGCACAGGTTGCCGCCTCATTTCAGGAAGCCGTCATTGATGTGCTGTCACACAAACTGATAACG
>JAFCZY010000221.1 GCA_019314105.1 Deltaproteobacteria bacterium | reverse complement strand
ATCTCATCCACAGATGCTGCAATAACACTTGCACCTGACCGTCGAAGAACATCAATAATGGTAATGGTTTCCATTTCCTCTACACCCTGGGCCACCGGAACAAGAACTTTTTTTCCCATGATATACTCCTTTCTTTTTTAAGATTTAAAAGAAAATAATCAAAAATAACAGGGGCTTTTTTTGAAGTCAACGCGTTCAGATAATAATCGCTTCTTTTGTTTTCACCCACCCGACTTTCCCTTTTGAAAACAGTATTTTCACATAGCCGTCTCTTTGTTCTTCAATCCTTACGCGGGTTCCTGCATGAAGGCTGAACAATTTTGTAGAAGTGTCTGTCACACCGGAACGAACCGCTGCTTCTTCCAGCACAATGACGGCGTACATCTGTGCAGACCGTTTATAGTAATTCATGCAGGCAATGGCTGTAACCAGAACAAACACAGCACATAGGATGATGCCGGTTCCTGAAAAGACCCTTTGTTTTTTCACAACTTTAATTGCCGCCCATGTGAAAAAAACAAAGGAAAAGAAAATAGCTGTGATCTGAATTGTTTTTGCAGGGATCAGGTTGTCCCAGAAAAAAAGGACATCCATGATATCCACTGAATTTTCTTTTTTATCTTTCACAAGGGTGTTGGCATACGCAAGATTAAACTTCAGATCAGGATCATTGGGGGCCAAAACCTTTGCTCTTTCATACCATAAAACGGCATGACCGATATCATTGGCTTTCAGGTATGCATTGGCAATGTTATAAAAAAGATAGGGGTTCCTGACAGGCGTTTTTGCGACCGCTTCAAACTTTTTGGCTGCCTGTTTGAAATGGCTGGCCTTGTAATTTTTAATCCCGTCTATAAATGTGGCTGTGGGATCAGCCATTGCTTTTTGCGGGACAAAAGAAAACACCCCCAGACAAACCAATGCAAAACAAAACAGTTTCATTGCCTGTTTTGTCTTTGACAAAAGCTGTTTTGCTTTATTTTCATCGATTTTCTTTCCACCAAATCGAACAGATTCAATTGTTTCAAGCAGATGGGTGATCTGGTCTATTCGGATGTTATCCACATTGGCTTGGGTTAAAATGGTTTGGGCTTCTTTTATCGTGACGGTTTCACCCCTTTTTTCCCCTTTGGCCAGGATGAGGGCCACCAGACTTGAATAAAGATGCCCTAAAAAGCCTTTTTCCCCGCTGCTCATTTTCCGGGCCTGTTTTAAATGATGCCTTGCTTTTTCTTCCATTACCTTTTCAACAGATAATTCCTTTTTTTTAACCACGGTAAAAAATTTAACCCCTGAAAACAAGACGACAGGCATCAACAACAATAAACCAAAGAAGAAAGGATTGATTTCCCTGTAATCCTCCAACACCGCAAGCCCTTCTTTTATATCCAGAATATCTTTATTGATAAAGGAAACCTCTTGTTTAACAACGGATAAATCCGTTGTCCGATTCAATGGGGTTACAGCAACCTGCATTTTTTCAGACGGGATGACATCAAGGTTGATTTCTTTAGTTGAAATCATTTGATAAGCCCCTTTATCCACGTCAAAATAGATCAGGGGAACCTGTTTGATCACATATTCCCCCGGATTGACGGGGACAATGGCTTTCTTGAATATCTTAACCCCCTCATATCCGGTTTCTGTCAGATGAATGGTTTCAACCGGATTGTCATCATATACTTTAAATGCCTCATCATTCAGGTCAATTTCAGGAAGGCTTGCATCCATAATATTTCCTGACCCTGAAATTTTAATGGTGAGCGTAGCCGATTCCCCGGCTTTAAGACTTGTTCGATCCATATTTCCCTCAATATCAAAATGGCCGACAAGACCTGAAACCTTACCTTGACCCTGATATGGGGGGATAGGAGACACTTCAATTTTCACCGGATTTGAAGCCACCCGGACAGGTTTAAAAGTGTTAGATGAAAAAAATGAATCATTAAAAAAAGACCCGAACCGCGGATCACGATTTGATTTCACCATCACCCTGGCTATCAGAACCGCAGGATCAATATTGAATGTTCCCGGCCTGGCAGGGATAATGACATAGTTGACCTCGGAGACATTGTAAAAGACACCTTTAATGTCCAGGGTATAGCTTTTTTCTTTTTCAACTGGTTTTGATGAAAACCCATTAAATCCAGGCGAAGTTTCAAACCCCAGCCCCGACAATTTTTTTGAAGTGAAAAATTTTAATGTATAGACAGACTGCTGCCCCACAAAAAGGTGAGTGTTTGCCACATCCGCTCTGGCAAACAATTCCTTGATATCACCGGGTTTCACTACCTGGTCGGATACATGGATGACGATTTCCCGGGTAAAACCGATGTCACTATCCCGTGTCGCCTTGATGACAGGAATCTTTAACTCTCCAGTTGATAGCGGCATCAGGACAAAATTATACGTTGCCTTTCTTTCGGATTTACCGTTAATATAATTATAACTTGAAGAAGACCCCCGAGGTATCACCTTAAAATCCTTGACCGTGGAAAAATCCAGGTCTGCCTTCCCACCGCTGACCTCCACCTTTAAAAAAACAGAGTCATCCTTAAAAATCTTAAGTTTATCCACATGAGCCGTGACATCAAAGCAAAAACCGATTGCAGGTATTGTCATTAGCAACACGATTGAAATGAAAAAAATTCTTTTCAGATTCATATTATTACCAGTCTTTTTCAACATATTGTTTCTGTAACACAGGCATCATTGCTTTTCCAGGCTTGTCTTTAACCCTGTTGAGCATATTTTCCATATTTTGATTTTGGTTTGCCTGTTCGAGCTGCTTGTCTTCAGGGACTGCAGTCTTGTTCTCCTGAGGTTGAGATGGTATTTCCTCAGATTTACCTTTCTGCTGATTTTCAAACGCTTGTTGATCCTGGGGTTGTTTCCGGTCTCCTGAGTTATCTTTGTCCTGTTCAGAATCTTTGCCCGGTTCTTTTTTGTCTTGTCCTTCTTTTTTTTCTTTATTATCCTTGTCTTTATCGGATTTCGATTTTTCCTGCTGCTGTTCCTGTTTTTTTTGTTTGACAAACGCCAGGTTTTCTTTTGCTTCCTTGTCCTCAGGAAATTCTTTTAAAATATTTTCATACCCTTTAATGGCATCCTCAAGCTTCCCCATTCGATAGTCTGTGTTGGCAAGGTTATACTGTACATCATGGCGCAGCTTGATATCCTCTAATTTTGCAGCCTGAATGAAATTTTTTTGAGCCTGCTCATACTCTTTGTTCATATAAGCAGCCGCACCAATATTATAATAAAGCGTTGCATTTTCCGGATTCTCAAGCTGGGCATCAATAAAATGCTTTTTAGCCTGTTCATAATTTTTCTCGTTAAAGGCTTGTATTCCCTGTTTAACACTGGAAGAAACCGTTTTTGCATAAACAGGGCCATTCTGAAAAACAAAAAAACTGATGCCACATGCAAAAACAAACATGAACCATCCATTTAATTTCTTTTTTGAAGACAACATAAATTCTATCAACAATAAAACCAGGCACGGAAAAAGAAACCATTGATACCTGTTTTCCCAAACTTTTTTCTTCCCTGATGTAAGGGTCTTTCGTTCCATGGTTCCAAGAATCTTATCCTTATAAATCAAATCAAGGTCCATATCTCCGGCTACAGATCTGACATAGGATCCGCCTGTCATGGCCGCCAGCTTTTCAAGGCCTTCTTCGTCCACTTTTGATAAAATAATATTGCCGGAACCATCCTTTTTAAACCCGCCGTTTTCATCGGGTATGGGGGCACCCTGAAGATCTCCAACCCCGATACTAAATATTTTAATTCCCTGACTGGCCATCTCTTTGGCTGCCGCTTCCACATTCCCCGAGGTATTTTCTCCATCCGTAATAATAATGATGGCTTTTTCAGTATCAGACTCTTTTTCAAACCCATCATAACATGTCTTTATAGCGGCAGCGAGGCTGGTTCCGCCAACGGGCAGAAATCCGGGTTCCAGAACCTTTAAAAAAATATTAAATGCTTCATGATCAAGGGTTAGGGGACACTGGAGGATAGCCCTTCCTGAAAAAGCCACAAGCCCTGCCCTGTCGGATTTCATCATGTGCAGCAAATCAATAATTTCTCT
>JAFCZY010000220.1 GCA_019314105.1 Deltaproteobacteria bacterium | reverse complement strand
TAAAGGTGAGACCCTTGTATGAACAGGTCGGTTCTCCACAGGCTGAACAAAAATCCGAAACAGACAAAGTAAAGGATGATAACATCTTTTTTAGAGATCTTCAGGTAATGGGCTACAGTTTCATAACAGGTCAGGGGCAGAAAAATAATGCCTGAATATCCGATTTTACATATCAGGTCCGCATATTCACTGTTGTGGGACAAAAAAAGAATCACCCATGAAAACTGCCAGTAAAAAGTAATAAAACAAAACCGTAAGAAGATCCAGCGGATTTTACCCCGTGCCAGAAAATAGACCGTAATCCCCAGGCACAGGGACACAATGGCTGCAAAAAGAGGGAGAACAGCACTCAGATATGGCATAAACCTTATCCCTTTATTTCATGATAAAAATTTAAGGGGGTTAAAAAATTTTCAGGGATTCTCATGACTTTGCCTTTTTCACTGACCATGCAGACTCTTTGATACCCTTCACCGACCAGTGCGCCGGTTTTCTTATTTTTAAATATAATATCCAGCCGGCAGGTAGCGGCCTTTATCTCCGAGGTGGTCAGTTCCACTACCAGAATGTCCCCAAAATACGCATTGTTGACAAATCGATTGTAAGTGTCCACCGTCACCAGGCGGATGCTGCGGTTTGCCATCAACTGGTGCAGATCCGGAACAGTGGCCATTAAAAATTTTTCTCTGACAATACCCTGGTATTCAATAAAATTGCTGAAGTATACATTCCCGAAGACATTGGTATGTTTTAAGGTGACTACAATTTCGGTTTTAAACACCCTGTCCTTGCCGTAAATCTTTAATGCCTGAATCTGATTTTCCACATACCGGGTGAACAGATCCCCCTTAGCCTCTTCAATATCAAGGACCCTGAATCCGAGGCCTGAACTGTTATGCCACTGGGGTTCGCATGCCAATTTTATTGTTTTGAATTCACTGATTTTTAATTCAAGATGAAAGGGCTCTGTGGGAATATCGCTTTCCAGTTTCAGAAAACCGCCCGAGGTGGAGATGTTTTCAATTATCCCGGTTTCATTGTTCAGCAGAGCCTTGATTTTTTTTTGAACCCGTGGGGCTCTTTCTTTTGTCATTTCCATCATTTCACATTACACTCCAATAAAAAAATATCAGTAAAATTAAAAAGGAAAATAACGCATTGATACCTGACAAAACGAATGGGGTGAAAAGATAATATTAGAACAGCTAAACATATCAGATTTGATATGATATGGAAAAACCGAAAATATCTTTTTTGAGCATTAAACATGAGATTAATTTCCTTTTCCCTTTTTGTCCATATTTATTTGGATAAATTCGGTTTGTCAAGTCTTTTTGTGGAATATTCCGGAATATTCCTATTTTTCCTCAATCTGAGAGAGGGGCTTAGGAATTTCAAAAAGGAATATACCCCTTGTCCTGATTTTCAATTCTCTTTTGCTTGACATTTAAGCTTGTGTCTGTGCAAATACAAAAATTATTCTTATTTAAAGGAGCGACCTTGATATATTTTAAGTTAATTCTTACTGCAATTTTCTGGGGAGGAACTTTTATCGCGGGAAAATTAATCTCTCACAACATAGACCCCTTTGCAGCAGCTTTCATACGGTTTTTTATCGCTTCATTTTTTCTTATACTTTTAACCATAAAAATTGAAGGGCATCTCCCAAGACTTTCACCTGCCAAAACAGGTATCGTGTTTTTATTAGGTCTTACAGGGGTCTTTTCCTATAACCTGTTTTTCTTCTCCGGCCTCAACTATATCCAAGCCAACCAGGCGTCGCTGATTATTGCCGGCAATCCTATTTTTATCAGTCTTTGTTCCGTTATTTTTTTTAAAGAAACCCTTAATTTAACAAAATCAATCGGGATTTGTCTGTCTGTCACAGGGGCTTTAATCGTTATATCAAACGGAAACCTTTTTAACATATGGGAACTTAAGATCGGAAAAGGAGAACTTCTTATTTTAGGATGTGTTGCAAGCTGGGTTGCCTATTCAATCCTGGGGAAAAAAGCCATGAATGATTTATCCCCCATTGTTTCTGTATGTTATTCATCTATTGCAGGAACACTTTTACTTTTCTTCCCTGCCCTTTTTAAAGGCGTATTCTCAAATATCACATCTTACCAGCCACTTGAATGGGCAAGCCTTTTTTACCTGGGATTTTTCGGTACAGTACTTGGATTTTTCTGGTATTATGAGGGGATCAGGCAAATCGGTCCGATGAAAGCCAGCATCTTCATTAATTTTGTCCCTATCAGCGCGATGGTTCTATCATTTTTTATTTTAAAAGAGCCGCTAACCACTTCATTAATTGTTGGCGCGATATTTGTTATTGCAGGCGTATATCTGACCAATACGGCCAGCTTTAAAAAATAACACCGCCATAATATAAAAATGCCGGGAAATGACAACATGCCCGGCATTTTTATCTATTGTAAAACGTATGGTTTAATCTTCTTCAACTACAATAGCGTCTTCTTCACATACTTCCACGCAGCTTTCGCAGCCCATGCATTCTTCAGCATTTACTGGAACAGATTTATCATTTTGAATTTCAAAAACTTCCACTGGACATACGTCTACACATTCTTCACACCCCACACATTTCTCTTGGTCAACAATTGGATTAAATGCCATTTTAATAGCCTCCTTAAAAATTTAACATTATTATATTATAAATTCATTTTTTAAACATAACCTGTATAAAAAAAACGTTTATAACATGATATTAATTAAAATCAAGTTTTTTATTACTTTAATTTGATCAGACAGACCGATATCTGTTTTTCTGAATAATTAAAGAGCTTATTTATAGTATTCCCGGAAAAAAGACTCAATTTGATTTGCCCTGAAAGAGAACATCTGTCCTTCACTTCCGGTATATCATTCTTTCGGGTTCCATTACCTTGAATGACACGCATCAACTCTGCACAGAAATGATGCTGCCACTCGCTTTTATTTTCACATTCATTTTCATGCACTTTTATCTGATCAATGTCAAGGGCATTTATACTATCCTGACAATTTGACTCCAAATATTCAAATACTGCCTCACTGGTGGTGATGAATAAAGGTTGCGGCCCCTCTTCTTGTTTCAATACCCCTTTTTGCGCCATGCATTCTGACCAGGCACGAATCCGCTCACGGGTCATCATACGTCCTGAATCTTTATCCTCTGCAGATTTGGTATTTTTATCATCGAAAAGACTTTCTTCCCCCCGTAAAGTTGATATAAGCGTATCACGACTTGTATCCAGGTTTTTTAACGCCAGATCAATGCGTTCATTTTGTTCATCACACAGCTGCGCCATCTTCAAAAACAATAAATTGCGTTGCAGGGATTGTTCGCCTGGAAAAGCAGTATCCGCAGCGATATCACCCCCTTTGTCTTCTTCACCCCTTTTGATCTGTGATTTGATCACTGTCACATCCGAATCACTTGTAAAATAGGGGCTGTCCTTTAAAAGTGATCTGAGATTTACTTCATTTCCCTTATGGATCCGGACCCATTCCAGATAGTGCCCAATTTTTTGTTCAACCGTCACAAGCGCCTCAGGTGATGAAAAAAACGGATGAATTTTCCCCTGTTCAAATAATTCCTGCAACGCTTGATGCTGCTTGAAATCCACAAGGCCAGGTAAATATTGAAATGATGGGAAAAAAATTAAAATGGTGTTTAACTGGTTTCGAGTAATATGGGTGAAGGGGAAAAATAAAAATTGATTTATCATGATTTATGCCTTTTTGTCATGAACGTTGACACCTAAAGCGGTTAACTGCTCTCTAATTATATCAGCCAGTTTCCAGTCTTTTTGCTCTCTTGCGTGCTCACGTTCCCTTATCAGATCCTGGATTTCATCTGAGTACTCTTTTTTTTCAGAAAAGTTGAAAATCTTAAGAACAGAATCAATATCTTTAAAACAATTCACAAGTTTTTGGGCACCCTCCGGATCAATTTGGTTCTGATTGATCCGCCTGTTGATGGTTTTCACATTTGCCAGCAAAGAAGAAATGACACCTGATATCTTTAGATCATCTTCCATGGATTGAAGAAAATCCGATTTTATATCATATATGAATTGATCAATATCTTTAAA
>JAFCZY010000219.1 GCA_019314105.1 Deltaproteobacteria bacterium | reverse complement strand
AGAACTTTATCGTATTTTTTTAAACATCTTTTTTTGTGCAACCCTGACTCAAGGATGGCAAGAGCCTCTTCAAAGTGGATAGTAAAACGATCATTAATGGCCTGTTCTTTTTTTCCCTTTGTGTAGAATGGCAATACAGTAAAACCTCATTATTTTGGAAACAGCGGTTTAAAAATCAGCCAAAATTAGCGTTTAAAAGTCAGCCACCCGGATGTACGGACCTACCTGTCCAGCATTGGTGATGGCCAAAGTCAATAGTTCTTCTGTCGGCACCCAAAACGGCCTATGTTTTAATCAGTGACAAGTAAAATCTCTTGCGATAGCGCTTCTCCCCAAGATAAGGATAGCATTGTTGTTAATGAAATGGTTGGCAAACGTTGTGGTTACAATTTTTTTGGTAAAAATGCTTTCTTTCCCTGCAACCGGGAGGCAAGCCATATGGACTTTTTTTACCCGGTGCTGATAGAGCAAAAGAACAAATTTGACTCATAGCTGCCCAACGGAAGGTAACCGATTTCATCATAGACAATGATACCCTGTGATTATTTTTGATTATTTTTAAAGCCTGCTTTAATCAAAATTTCTTCTAAAACCATGCCGACCTCTCCTTGTTTTTTTAATTGATCAAGCATCCATTTTTGTATTCGGGCATTTACATGAACCCGCTTGAGATGTGCTGGTAATTTGGGTTTTGGTATTCCTCTATATCCTCCGCGCATAAGATTCTCCTGAATTGCAATCTTTAAAAGCCTTGCTGTTTATTTGTTATAGACAAGTGTACAACGATTAACAAAAGAATCAAGAAAAATATGGCCATTCAATATTAAGATCTTTTTCTATAGCTTTTTCCCTCCAGGATAAGGATCTCAGAGTTGTAAACAAGTCGGTCAGCAATTGCTGTGGCAACGGTTGTTCCATCAAAAATATCACCCCATTTAGCAAAGGGTAAATTTGTCGTGATGATGGTGGATTTTTTTTCATGCCGGGCGCTGATGACTTGGAAGAACAGGTTTGACCCCTGCCTGCCCAGCGGAAGGTACCCGATTTCATCGCATACAAGAATATCCTGTGATTGATAATATTTTAACTTTTTCAATAAGGTGTGATCTGTTTGTGCGGCTACAAGCTGATTAATCATATCCATGGCTGTGGTAAAAAGAGTTTTAATCCCTGCCTGGGTGGCAGCATAGGCAATGCATTTGGATAAAAAGGTCTTACCTGTTCCTGGATTGCCGATCATGATGATATCTTTTTTGTCCTTGATAAACCCCAGGTCAATCAAGCTTAATATCCGGTTCTTTGCTTTTCTTCGGGATTCATGATGAGAAAAATTAAATTGATCAATGGTTGTTTTTTCTTCTAATTTGGATTGTTTAAATCTTAAAGCAACTCTTGCTTTTTCTCTGCAAGCAAGTTCTATTTCTAGTAACCGGTTAATGGTCTGAAGGGCAGACAGATTATTCCTGGTACCCTGATCTATAACATCCGCCAGGTTCAGGGCACAATTTTTCAACCGAAGTGCTGTCAATTTTTCAATTACATCATCCATTATTTTTTTCTCCTTTGTATTGCAATGGCATCATATTCTGCAAGATTGGGCTTTGCCAGCCGGATTTCATTGAGTTCATTGTCTTTTAAGGTCACTGGCTGATTCTGTGTTGCAGGGCTCATTTCCTGGTAGAGAATATTTTGAACATAAGCAAAACCATATAGTTTATGTTTCAAAGCTTTTCTCAAGGCATATATTATAGAGGCGGTGCCATAGTCATCGCTCAGGGCCAAAAGACGATCCACTGTCTTTTTCAATGGCTGTGATGCATCGGCAAGTTTCTCCAGAAAATCCACAGCTTCCTGTCCCAGGGACATAAAAACCCTGATCTGTTTGTCCATGAATACTTTTTTTTTAAGCTTTTTGACCTGCTCACTGTGGGATGGCAGGTCAATCCTATCTTTTTTCTTCCAGGTTCGTACATGGGTTGCTACCTGCTTTTCCTTGTAATAAACAGATAACTTCCGGCTGTCTGCTTTAAGGGTTACTGATTTACCCACCAGCCTGGGCGGTACTGTATAGACGTTTGTATCAAAACGGATACCAAAATCTTTATACACCTTAAGTGTTTGTGTCTCCCTGAAGTCGGGTAACGGTTCAGGCAAAGATCTTAAAGCATCCTTGACAAAACGATGGACTGGTTTTTCACCTGTGGTCTGGTGCATCCTTTGATTTGCTGTATTAAGCCACGATAGAACCTGATGATTAACATCTTCAAGATCAATAAATGTCTTTAACGGCCAAAAATTATATCTAAGATATTTAATACTTGATTCCACCTTCCCTTTTTCATAGGGAGCCCTGACATTGCAGGCCACAGGGGTGATACTAAAGGGCCTTAAAAAATTCAAGAAGGACTCATTAAAACGAACCATGGATCCCACACGTTCCGTTACTGCGGTCAACATATTATCCACCACAATTTCTTTGGGCGTACCCCCAAAGTATTTAAAAGCTTTAACAAGGCTCTGGTGAAGTGTTGCCTGGTTCTGGCTGTGGGTAAAGATCACGTACAGCATTCTGCTGTGGGACTCTATGACAGCCAGGGCATACAATTTTCTTGAACTGTTCTCATACAAAAGACTGCCAAAATGGCCCCAGTCAATTTGCATCTGCTGCCCTGGTTGGGATTCAAAACGAATAAAGGCTTGTTTTAAATTACATCTTAAGTGCCGCAGATACTGGCGGACAATGGTTATTTCTCCGTCAAAGCCCTTGTCTTGTATCTTTCTTAAAACCACAGGGGCATTGACCTTTGAATATTGTTCCACCATGTCTTTGATAAGCCCTCTGAAAGGATCAAGTTTTGAAGATCGGCCTTGCCTTGGTCTCTTGGTGACATCCGGGTATTTGATATATTTAGCAATAGTGCTCCTGTCCAGATTCAAGGTTTTAGCAATCTGTCTTACAGAAAATCGCATATCTTTTAACCGGTGAATTTCAAAAATGGTTCTTTTGTTTATCATTGGGCTGCCTCCTTATGGTGAACACTTTTGGGCAGGGAAAGAACCTGGAACAAGGTCCCGTCATACATGATAAGATTTTTATGGATTAGACAGCTCCGGGAAAAAATATATTCATCATCCTTGAAGGCCAAAATGGAACAGATCGTCTTGTCGCTATAAAACGAAAGCCCATTCCGGTCCGAAGCCAGCACCAAAAACACATAAAGAGCCAATTCATGCCGGGTCAATGCCTGTAAAAAACCATCGGTAAGAAAACGATGGGAAATAAAACAAAAACTCTTGCCTGTCTTCCGAACCCGAGCCGGAGCAAGCACTTTTTTTCTTATCATGATGTCCTCCTTGGTTTATAGGATTTTTATCCTGTGTAACACAGGCACTGATCCCATGTCCCCGAGTCCATCTTTGCAATCATGGGTAACGGCCTGGTATTGCTGTGATAAAAATTTTTACCGCGTCCATCTTTGCAACCTCAGGAACAAGCCAATATTGTCCGGAAAGGGTGTGTCCTATCGGTTTTCTCGCGTCCATCTTTGCAATACCAATGGTTTTTGATAACTTATAAACAGTTTGATCCTGTCGATGTTTCATATTCCGAATTTTCTGAAGAGATCGGTTCCTATCAGTTTTTTCCGGGTTCCTGCGGCGATAATTTTTCCAATAACCGGGATTATTTTGAAGCCATTTCTTTTGTGCCAGCCGCTGCCCTTCTTTGTATTCTGAATCTGTTGCAAGCTTTTGTTTTTGCCACAGGGTTTTTCTAATCCTCTGGCAACCCGGTTCTGAACAAAAATTCTGAGCTTTGTTTCTTGGGGTAAAAAAAGTACAGCACCCTGAACAGGGAACCTGTCCCATAAATCCTCCTGAAAATAATAATGAGGTGAATTAAATTCAGGGAATTATATAAGATTTTTAATTTGTTTAAGGGAATTAAATAAAGGAAATTAAATTAGTGGCGGGAAAATTATCCTAAAATTGGCTGGGAAAAAATACCTGAAAATTGCTGGGAATTAAATCCCTGATCACAACTTTGTTGATCAGGTCAGCCCTGATTTTTTCTGCCCAGGAAACTCTCTTTGGGGTCCCAATGAGTGTAGGAAAG
>JAFCZY010000016.1 GCA_019314105.1 Deltaproteobacteria bacterium | reverse complement strand
AACCGCAGACAGAAAATCCGGTCTCATCCGTTTGGTGGCACAGGCAGATACGCAACATCCGCATTCCACACATCGTTCAAGCTCATAAATTTCATCAGCTACATCCGGGTCCATGCGATCCTCAAGTTTTTCAAAATTGACTTCATCAGAATTGATATCATGAATCCAGGATTCCACCCTCTCTGACATGGCCCGCATGAATTTTCCCGTGTTAACAGACAAATCTCCTATAAGTTCAAACCCGGGCAAAGGCAGCAATTTGATCAGGCCGTCTTTAAAGGTGGAGGTCATGGTTCGGCAGGCCAGTGTAGGTTCCCCGTTCACCACCATGGCACAGGAACCGCAGATACCGGCCCGGCATACAAAATCAAACTGCAGGGACGGGTCCTGCTGTTCCCTGATATCATTTAATGCAATAAAAATTGTCATCCCAACTGCTTCTTTAACCTCATAGGTTACCATACGCGGTTTATCGCCCTTTTTCTGGGGATTATATCTAAAAATTTGAAATTTTAATATTCTTTCCTGATCACTCATTATTTAAACCCCCTGCCTATGCGCTCATTTTTACCTTTAAATTTTTCCGGGATCAGGGTTGGATTCAGCAATTCCTGTAGTTCAAACCTGTCCGCTCCTGGATTTTCTTTTTTAATCTCTTCAATCTGTGCTTCTCTTTTCGCCGTGTCTGGATGATGAACAGTATTGTCAACCCCATACCCCCTTGATGCCGGGGGCAGTTCCATTTTCATGATATCCAGCTCTTCATAGGTGATTTCCGGAAGATCGGCATCATCGTCTGCCCATGTGGTAATGGTTCTTTTCAGCCAGTCTTTATCATTTCTTTCTGGAAAATCTTCTCTTGAATGTGCACCCCGGCTTTCAGTCCTAAGCATGGCACCATAGGCAATACACTGGGCAAGTTTAATCATTTTCGGAACCCTTATGGCTTCCACCAGTTCCGGGTTGGAAGAGCTGATCCTGTTTCTCAAGGCAATATTCTTTGCCCGCTGGTTTAAGATTTTTAATTCTTCAACTGCTTTTTCAAGGTCTTTGGCATTCCTGAAAATTCCCACATCATCCATCATGATCTTTTGCATCTGAGCCTTTAATTCAAAGGGGTTTTCACCAGACTCCCTTGTCAGAAGATTTGTAATTTTCTTTTCTTCCTGTTTCATGAAATGTTCAATAATTGTGCCGCTCACATTTAATGGGTTTTGGGCACAATAATCAGCCACAAATTCACCCACGATCATTCCTGCCACAACGGTTTCAGCAACGGAGTTGCCGCCCAGCCGATTAAATCCGTGCAAATCCCAGCAAGAGGCCTCGCCAGCTGCAAAAAGTCCTTTTAATGTCGGACTTTCACCCGTGGCCTTGGTCCTTATCCCGCCCATGGAGTAATGCTGGGTGGGCCTGACCGGAATGTATTCTTTGGCAGGATCAATACCAAGGAAATATTCACAGATCTCCTTGACTTCCCTTAAGTTCTTTTCAATGTGCTTGCGGCCCAGAAGTGTAATATCCAGCCAGACATGATCCCCGTAGCGGGATGCAATCCCTTTGCCTTTTCTCATGTGCTCAATAATTCTTCTGGAAACAACATCCCTTGATGCCAGCTCTTTTTTGTCTGGTTCATAATCCGGCATAAAACGGTATCCGTCCTTGTCCAGAAGCAGGCCTCCATCACCCCGGCATCCTTCTGTGGTGAGAATGCCCACGGGCACAATGGCCGTTGGGTGAAACTGAACCGCTTCCATGTTCCCAAGGGTTGCAATCCCTGTTTCAAGTGCAATAGCATTTCCTATCCCTTCTGAAACAACAGAATTTGTGGTAATGGCGTAAAGTCTTCCATAACCGCCCGTGGCAATTGTCGTGGCTTTTGCTACATAGGCAATGAGTTCGCCTGTGATAAGGTCTCTTACCACAGCACCGTAACAAACCCCGTCCTCATGGATCAGGGCAATGGCTTCTTTTCTTTCATGGATTTGAATGCCCAGGTGAATGGCCTTATTATCCATGGCATAAAGCATGGTATGACCCGTACCATCCGAAGTAAAACAGGTCCGCCATTTTTTCGTTCCCCCAAAATCCCGGGAAGAAATCAGGCCATGAGCTTCCTGTTTTTCTGTAATGGTGACTTTTTTCCCATTTATAACGACTTCTCTGTCACCGGCCTTGACCCGCGACCATGGCACACCCCAGGCAGTTAACTGCCGGATGGCCTTGGGAGCCGTGTTCACGAACATCCTTGCCACCTCCTGGTCACAGCCCCAGTCGCTGCCCCTTACAGTGTCTCCAAAATGTACTTCTTCATCATCCCCGTCGCCTTTAATACATGCACCAAGACTTGCCTGCATACCGCCCTGGGCTGCAGCAGAATGGGATCGTTTCGCAGGAATCAGAGACAGAACAATGGTATCAAAACCCCTCTGCTGGGATGCAATGGCAACCCTGAGTCCTGCCAGCCCGCCGCCGATTACAAGTGAATCTGTATATATAACTTTCATTTAGGTTTCCCCTTATTGATGTATTAGGTCAGCAGATTGCATTTTTTCCAGTCCTTGAACTGTATTTTGTGCAAAAAATTCTTCACCTGACTGAATTTTTTTAATTACTGTATTCTGTTTACTGTATTTTTCACCCACATTATCCCTGTGCTTGATACCGATAACGATAAACACCAGCAAAGCAAGAATCCCAATGGTTAAAAAGAAAATGGTGGCCCTGTTTTTCATTTTTTTCATGGTTTGCCTTGATTTTCTGGGATCTTTGCCTGCAAACCATCCCCATTTCATACAAAGCCGGTAAAGGCCGATGGTGCCGTGAAGTTCAACACAGATCAACAAAATCAGATATAGGGGCCACATATTATAGGAAACCATCCTGTCTGCCGACAGATAAGGATCAATGGCCCCGGGATTTGTCAACATAATATACAGGTGAACCGATCCGGCAAAAAACATGATAAATCCTGTAACCACCTGGATATACCACAAATTGGTATCGGTATGATTCATCATCTGCATCTGATCTCGAATAATCCTGTGCTGTTTCCATGAAATGGGAAATTTTCTGACGCCCAGCAATGCATGGGTGATAAAAAGAGTAAATACGATGAAAACGGCAAAGAATACGATAACAGGAAAACCATGCCCTGTATCAGACAAAAAGGCAAGCTCCATGGTTTTTGCCACAAAATTAAAAGCGCCTTTGCCTAGCAAGATACTGCCCACAAGAATCATGTGTGCCCACATGAAAATCCCTAAAATCAGGCCGGTTCCACTCTGGGCAAAATCAAGCCTGGCAGGCATCCTGCTCTTTTTTTTATTTGATTCAATACTATAACTATCCAATTGTTTAACCTCCTTTAGGTTATGCTAAAATACCTCTTTACAAATCCGGCCGATCTGCCCTAAATTTTCACAGACGTGAATTCCATTGTCTTTGAATGCCGCAATCTTTGCTGCGCCAGTACCGCTGGAACCGGATATAATGGCTCCAGCATGCCCCATTCTCCTGCCGGGAGGCGCGGTAAGGCCGGCAATAAAGCCGACGACCGGTTTGGTTAAATTTTCTTTAATATAAATTGCTGCTTCTTCTTCTGCACTTCCGCCGATTTCTCCGACCATAACAATCCCAGTGGTTTCATCATCGTTTTGAAAGGCTTCCAGCACATCTATAAAATTAGTTCCATTCACCGGATCACCGCCAATACCAATGCAGGTTGACTGGCCCATTCCAAGTTTTGTCAACTGATCAACCACCTCATACGTCAGTGTTCCTGATCGTGAAATTACCCCTATACTTCCTTTTTTATGGATATTGCCTGGCATAATACCGATTTTGCATTCATCCGGTGTGATGATGCCCGGACAATTAGGTCCGATAAGCCGACAGCTTTTTGTGACAAGAAAATTTTTCACCTTGACCATATCCAGGATAGGAATTCCTTCTGTAATAGTCACAATGAGATCCACACCCGTGTCTGCGGCCTCCATAATGGCATCTGCGCCAAACGGCGGGGGTACAAAAATCAGGGATGCGGTGGCACCGGTTTCTTCAACCGCCTGCCGGACCGTGTTAAACACCGGCACATCATCCATCTTCTGTCCACCTTTACCCGGCGTTACCCCAGCCACAATATTTGTTCCGTATGCGATACACTGTCTTGTATGGAAACTGCCCTCATTGCCGGTAATTCCCTGTACAAGAACCTTTGTGTCTTTATTTATAAATATACTCACAACGTTTGATCTCCTTTAATTGACTGCGGCAGCAATTTTTTGCGCGGCATCGGAAAGGTCAACGGCACTGGTCAAATTGAGCCCTGCATCGTTCAATATTTTCTTTCCTTCATCCACATTTGTACCTTCCATGCGAACTACGACCGGGATATTGATACCGGTTTTTCTGGCAGCATCCACAACGCCCCGGGCAAAAATATCACATCGCAATATGCCACCGAAAATATTGACCAAAAGCGTTTTAACTTTGTCATCGGCAAGGATGATCCTGAAGGCGTTTTCAACCTGCTCGGAACTGGCTCCGCCGCCTACATCCATAAAATTAGCCGGAGTTGCCCCGGCATTCTTTATGATATCCATGGTGGCCATGGCGAGTCCTGCGCCGTTCACAATATTGCCCACATTGCCGTCAAGGTTGATATAGTTTAAATTATATTTTGAGGCTTCCACTTCCAAAGGATCTTCTTCATCAAGATCTCTTAAGCCCATCAGATCTTTGTGACGGTAAAGGGCATTGGAATCAAAATCCACTTTGGCATCCAGAGCCAGAACCTTATCATCCGAAGTTAAAATCAACGGATTGATTTCAACCATGGAGCAGTCATTGGCAATAAAAAATTGGTACAGGTTGGATAAAAGGCCTGAAAATTGTTTCATGGCAGCAGGCGGGATTTTAAGTCCGAACCCGACTTGTCTGAGTTGGTACCCTTGAATTCCCATTAGCGGATCTACGTAAACTTTTATGATTCTTTCCGGAGTTTTGGCTGCTACTTCTTCAATATCCATACCACCGTCCCGGCTTGCCATGATCACAATAGATGCCGTAGCCCGGTCCACAAGAAGACTTAAATAAAGCTCTTTTTCAATTTTCTGACCCGCTTCGATCAAGAGTTTTTTTACTAGTTTTCCTTCAGGACCGGTTTGATGGGTGACAAGGGTCATGCCAAGTATTTCATTGGCCAAAGAGTCAACCTCTTCCATGGAAGAGGCAAGCTTTACCCCCCCGCCTTTACCTCTTCCGCCTGCATGGATCTGGGCTTTCACCACCACGGGAAAACCACCCAGCTTCGCGGCGCTCGTTTTTGCCTCATCCACAGAAAAAGCGACATTTCCGTCAGGAACAGGAACATTGTATTTCCGAAACAACTCCTTTGCCTGATATTCATGTATTTTCATTTAAACTTCCTTAAAAAATAGTGTTTTATAAGTATGACAAAAGCACTTCAGCGGCTGCTGAAGGCGAAATCTTCTCATTTTCTACCTGCTGTGAAATAAAGGGTATTTCTTTATTAATTTTTTCATTGTTTTTAAACCGATGCTTTAAGCCCTCTTCAACAAGGGTCCACATCCATTTCAGGGTTTGTTTTTTCCGTCTTTGCTGAAACTCTCCTGATGCTTTAAATTTTTTATGATGATCAAGGACGCTTTCCCAGACATTTTTTGTACCGCCCTCAACAATAGATGAACAGGTCAAAACAGGGGTGGACCAGGTGGGAGATTCCGGTCTGATCAGATGCATGGCCATTTCAAGATCCCCTTTGGTTTTTTTAACTGCCGTAAGGTTATCACCGTCTGCCTTGTTAATGGCAATACCGTCAGCTAGTTCAAGGACCCCTTTTTTGATTCCCTGGAGCTCATCGCCTGCCCCTGAAATCATCAATACCAGAAAAAAATCCACCATGGAGGCCACGCTGGTTTCAGACTGTCCCACGCCTACAGTTTCCACAAGGATCACATCAAATCCGGCAGCTTCACAGATCAGCATGATTTCACGGGTTTTAGCGGCAACCCCGCCTAAGGTTTCGCCTGCGGGAGATGGTCTGATAAAGGCATTTTCATGGGCGGCCAGCTTTTCCATCCTTGTTTTGTCTCCCAGGATAGATCCACCGCTCCTCTGGCTTGTGGGATCGATGGTAAGCACTGCCACTTTATGACCCATACCCGCCAAAAGAATACCTAAATTTTCAATAAAAGTACTTTTTCCGACACCGGGCACTCCTGTGACGCCTAACCTGATACTGTTTCCGGTACGGGGCAGGATTTTTTCCATAACCGTGAAAGCAGTTTGTTGATGCGATTTGAGTCTGCTTTCTATCAATGTTATTGTCTTGGCGATCATGCGCCGATTGCCGTCTAAAATACCCTGGACAAAACTGTCAGGGTCGGTTCGAGCCATAATTTTTACGCACCTATAATATTAAGCGTCCTGTTTGCAGCGTCTGTTACCACTGTTCCAGGGCCAAAAATCTCAGCAGCACCCGCCTTTTTTAAAAAATTATAATCCCCTGGAGGGATTATGCCGCCAACCACCACTTTAATATCAGAGGCCCCCTGATTTTTCAACTCTTTAATCACCTGCGGCACCAAAGTTTTATGGCCAGCTGCAAGACTTGATACCCCGATGATATGGACATCATTTTCAACGGCCATCCTGGCGGCTTCCTCCGGGGTCTGGAACATGGGGCCCAGATCCACATCAAACCCAAAATCCGCATAGGCTGTGGCAATGACTTTAACTCCCCGGTCATGGCCGTCCTGTCCCATTTTGGACAATAAAATCCTGGGCCTTCGACCGGTCTTTTTTTCAAAGTCAGCCGTTCGTTTTCTTAAAGACTCAATTATTTCTGAATCAGCACTTTCTGCGGCATACACCCCTGAAATACACTGGGTGGTGGCCACAAACCGTGTAAACACTTTTTCCATAGCATCACAAATCTCCCCAACCGTTGCCCTTGCCCGTACTGCTGGCAGGCAGACGGCCAGAAGGTTGTCTTTTGATTCGCAGGCCTTTGTGATATCATCCAGGGCCTTTTGAACCGCTTCGTTATCCCGCTCTTTTTTAATCTGGTGCAGACGTGCCACCTGTTCATCCCGAACCTCTTCAGATACTTCACGCACAGGGATGGGCGTTTCATTTTCAATTTGGTATTTATTCACCCCCACTATTACATCCGTACCCTGGTCAATTCTGGCCTGTCGTCTGGCAGACACTTCTTCAATTCTCATTTTCGGCATACCGGATTCAATTGCCTTGGCCATGCCACCCAAGTCTTCTATTTCGGCCAGAATTTTTCTGACGTCATCAATAATATTCTGGGTCAGTGTCTCAACATAGTAAGATCCGCCTAACGGATCCACCACATCACAGATATGGGATTCTTCCTGTATCAGGATCTGGGTATTTCTGGAAATTCTGGCTGACAATTCCGTGGGCAGCCCCACTGCTTCGTCAAAAGAATTGGTGTGAAGGCTCTGTGTACCGCCAAGCACGGCTGACAAGCATTCAAGGGTGGTCCTGACAACATTGTTATAGGGATCCTGCTGGGTCAGACTCCATCCCGAAGTCTGGCAGTGGGTCCGAAGCATTTTGGATTTTGGATTTTTTGGATTAAATTGACTCATGAGCTCTGCCCACAAAAATCTGGCGGCTCTGAGCATAGCAATATCCATGAAAAAATTCATGCCGATCCCGAAAAAGAAAGAGAGCCTCGGGGCAAATTTATCAATATCAAGACCTGTGGCAAGGGCGGCTTTGACATACTCAAGGCCGTCGGCCAGGGTAAAAGCCGCCTGGAGAACCGAATCAGCCCCAGCCTCCATAATATGATATCCGCTGATGCTGATGCTGTTGAACTTTGGCATATGATCCGAACAAAACCCTATGATATCGGAAATAACTCTCATGGAAGGAGTTGGCGGATAAATATAGGTGTTTCGGGTCAGATATTCCTTTAAAATATCATTTTGAATGGTTCCCATGAGCTGCTCATGTTTAACCCCCTGTTCTTCTGCTGCAACAATATACCCTGCAAGAATCGGCAGCACCGCACCGTTCATGGTCATTGAGACAGACATTTGATCTAAGGGAATCTGATCAAATAAAATTTTCATATCCTCGACAGAGTCAATGGCAACCCCTGCTTTCCCGACATCTCCTGCCACCCTTGGATGATCGGAATCATACCCCCTGTGGGTGGCCAGATCAAAGGCAACAGACAAGCCTTTCTGTCCGGCAGCCAGGTTTTTGCGATAAAATGCATTGGATTCTTTGGCTGTTGAAAATCCTGCATACTGACGAATGGTCCAGGGACGGCCGGCATACATAGTGGCCATTGGCCCTCTTACAAAGGGTTCGAATCCGGGCAGATTATCTGTAAATTCTACATTTTCAAGATCTTTTGCAGTGTACAGGGGTTTGACGTCTATCCCTTCCGGGGTTTTCTTTGTTAACGATTCAAGGGGCTTTCCCCTCAGTTGTTTTGCGGCAAGTTCTTTCCATTTATTAAGATCAGACATTTGAGACATGGTACTCCTCCGGTCTAATTTAAGTTTAAAGTCAAAATTTATCTCTCACACAGTTCAACCAGGACTCCGGATGTAGCCTTGGGATGTAAAAATGCGATTTTTGCCCCACCTGCACCTATACGGGGGGTTTGATCGATAAGTTGAATCCCTTTTTCTTTGAGTTCTGCAAGGGCTTCTTCTATATTTTCAACCCGAAATGCCACATGCTGAATCCCTTCGCCTTTTTTTTCAATATATTTGGCGACAGGACCGTCTTTAGACGTGGATTCCAGAAGTTCTACTTCACTTTCACCCACCGGTAAAAAAGCCGTGGTCACTTTTTGTGCTTCAACTGTTTCTGTCCCTTCCAATTTCAACCCCAGTGCATCTGTCCAGAAATTCTTCTTTTCATCAATACTTGAGACTGCAATGCCAAGGTGATCTATTTTAAGTATTTTCATTTATTTTCTCCAAATATTAATTCATAAAATTACAACCATTATCTATAAATGGTTCAATCGCTGAAAGTCAACCTTAAATTCAGTCCATTTCAGGGTTATTATAAATAGATTTTGAAAAGATATCCTTGTAATTAGTGATTGATGATCATACATTAAATAATAATTTTTGGCCTCTATATCACAGGGGAAGGGAGCGGGCAGGGTTAAAAAATCAATGTCAAGTGTATCAACCATTATTGAAGTCAGACAATTAAAGAAACAATATAATGGCAACACCGCAGTGGATGGTATTTCTCTTGCTATTGCCAAAGGTAGCTGCTTTGGTCTTTTAGGTCCGAACGGAGCAGGGAAAACCACTATCGTGGAAATGATGGAGAATATCATTGCTCAGGATTCCGGTGATATTTTTTACAAGGGAGGGACAAGGGACAAAACCTTTAACCAGGAAGTCGGCATCCAGTTCCAGCATACAGAGCTTCTGGCGTTTTTAACCGTGGAAGAAACCTTAAGAACGTTCGCTGCTTTTTATCATAACCATCTGCCAGTTGAGGACATTATTGCCTTGTGCATGCTTGAAAATATTAAAAAGAGCCTGAATAATAAAATTTCAGGCGGCCAGCGGCAAAGGCTGTTGCTGGGGCTTGCCCTTTTAAATGATCCGGAACTCATATTTTTAGATGAACCGTCCACTGGTCTCGATCCCCAGGCAAGAAAACATATTTGGGAAATTATCCATGATATGAATAAAAAAGGAAGGACTATTATTTTGACCACCCATTATATGGAAGAGGCTGAAACCTTATGTGATACGATTGCCATTATGGATAAGGGGCGTATCATTGAACAAGGGTCTCCTGAAAATCTGGTGGACAAACATTGTAAAGATATGGGCGACCCCCGGAACCTGGAATCTGTTTTTTTAAAATTAACCGGTAAGCGCTTAAGAGAATAGTATCATGAGTTTCAAAAGGATGTGGGCTTTGTTTGTGGCCCGAAACTTCGAGTTTATAAGAGATCGGGCAGGATTCGGCTGGAATATTCTTTTCCCGTTTTTAATTGTTGCAGGGTTTGGTGTCATTTTCAGTTCCGATTCAAGCTCTGAATTTAAACTGGGTGTTTTCCCTGTAAAACAAGATCCAATAGTAGTCAATGAGCTTAAAATTCCTGAGAAACTTAAAACCTATGACCACATCAAAATTGTCCCTTTTGAAACCCATGATGAGGCCATGGATAAGCTCTTGCACCACAAGATAGATATCCTGCTGGAAAACAAAGGCCCGAAACTCAGGTACTGGATCAGCGATTCGTCTCCCAAGGGATATGTATTGGAAAAAGTGGTCAAGGAATCCATTATACCCGAAGAGATGTTTGTATCCAGGGTAATTAAACAGCAAATCAAAGGTGAGCAGGTACGATATATTGACTGGCTCTTTCCGGGTATCCTTGGGATGAATATCATGTTTTCCTCCCTTTTCGGGGTGGGGTATGTCATTGTCAGATACAGGAGAAGCGGTGTATTAAAACGGCTTAAGGCAACCCCTGTTACGGCTTTTGAATATCTGACCGCCCAACTGGTATCCCGGGTTGTAATTTTGCTGGCAACATCATTTCTGGTCTGGTTTGGATGTGATTTATTCTTTTCTTTTCAGATGCAGGGATCTTATTTTGATGCCTTTGTGATTTTTCTGGCAGGAACCATCTGTCTTGTCTCCCTTGGATTGATCATCGCCTGTCGGGGAACGAATGAAGAATTAACCAATGGGGCTATCAATTTTATCTGTTGGCCCATGATGTTTTTATCTGAAGTATGGTTTTCCATAGAAGGGGCATCGCCCTGGGTTAAAAGCATTGCAAAAGCGCTGCCGCTAACTCATTTTTTATCGGCAATCAGAAAAATTATCAATGATGGTGCCACGCTTTCCGAGGTCTCCTCTGAAATGACCATACTCCTTGTGATGAGCCTTGTTTTCCTGAGTATCGGTTCTTTGTTATTTTCCTGGACAAGATAAAGACAATTTGAATGGACTTCATCATTACCATTTATAAATAATTCAATATATTGTATAAGACAAAAAAAGTTTTCGTTTAATTTTCGGAGGTTAAAAAAAATGAAACCGGTTGTGGCCCTTCTGGGCAGACCCAATGTGGGGAAATCCACGCTGTTTAACAGGATTATACGCTCAAGGCAGGCGCTTGTGGATGATTTCCCGGGGGTGACAAGGGATAGGCACTATGCGGATGCACTATGGGATGATATTGAATTTACCGTGATTGATACGGGCGGATTTTTAAGTTCAGATGATGATTATTTTGCTGCCCAGATTAAAGAGCAGTTGACAGCTGCGGCGGAACAGGCTGATGTCCTTGTTTTCATTATGGATGGCCGTGCCGGGTTGTCACCCTATGACCAAGAGCTGGCTGATTTTTTACGCAGAATGGCTAAACCGGTGTTTTATCTGATCAATAAAATAGAAAGTTATCAACAGCATGATGAGCTTTTAGAGTTTTATTCATTGGGCATTGATTATTTTTATAAGATTTCAGCAGAACACGGTATTGGTGTGGGTGATTTTTTAGATGACCTTGTGGCAGCCCTGCCGAAATATGAACAGAATGACGACGATGATGACTCCCTGATTAAAATTGCCATTGTCGGCCGGCCCAATGTGGGGAAATCTTCCCTTGCCAACAGATTGTTTGGTGAACAGCGGGTCGTTGTTGATGCCACGGCCGGTACTACACGGGATGCCATAGAACTCAGCGTTACGCATAGGGGCAGGCAGTTTATTCTTGTGGATACAGCCGGTATCCGGCGTAAGGGAAAGGTGACTCAGAAAATTGAAAAATTTTCCATTTTAAAAGCATTGAAAAGCCTTGATGAGTGTGATGTGGCATTAATTTTGATCGATTCAGATGAAGGCATTACCGATCAGGATATTACCATTGCAGGATATGCTGAAGACAGGGGATGTGGTGCCATGTTCCTGTTAAACAAGTGGGATCTTTTAGATAAAGAACGGAAAAATATTAAAAAATATATGGAGGAGCTACGGTATAAATCAAAATTTTTGTCCTATGCCCCTGCTATGACAATTTCGGCCCTTACGGGACAGCGGTGCCATAAAATTCTGGATGAAGTGGTAAAGATTCATAAGGAATATTGTCACCGAATTAATACGGGTGTGTTGAACCGGATTATTGAGGATGCGGTTTATAGAGAAGAACCGTCACTCCATAAAGGGAAAAGATTAAAAGTTTTTTACTCTACCCAGGTGGCCACAAAACCGCCGTGCTTTGTCTGTTTTGTTAATTTCCCGGAAGCAGTTCATTTTTCTTATAAGCGATATCTGGTGAATCAGTTGCGGCAGATGATTCCTTTGAAATTGACACCTATTAAATTGTATTTCAGAGAGAAAACAGGCAAGATTAAATTTTCCGGAAATTCAAAGGAAGATCAAAGAATTTTTAAGAAAAAGAAAAAACAGATAACCAAAAAACAAAAGCAGCGAAAAGAACAGAGTCAGAGAAAAAGAAAAAGAGATATGGATAACGCCTAAACAGAATGGATCTTTTTGAATCTTATAATCCCCTGGAACACGCTTTGTCCCGTCCGCTGGCTGACAGAATGCGACCCGGAGCCCTTGATGAGCTGGTGGGCCAGGAACATCTGACTGCCAAAGGAAGTCTTCTCCAAAAGGCGATTGAAGATGACAGAATGTTTTCCAGTCTTCTCTGGGGACCGCCTGGATGTGGCAAGACAACCCTGGCGGGAATTATTGCCAATGAAACAAAATCTGAATTTGTAGAAATATCTGCTGTTCTGTCCGGGGTTAAAGATATCCGTCAGATTATCGAACAGGCCAAAAAAAATCGGGCGTTGTATCAAAAACGAACCATTCTTTTTGTAGATGAAATACACAGGTTCAACAAAGCTCAGCAGGACGCCTTTCTCCGTCATGTGGAAAAAGGCCTGATTATTCTTGTGGGGGCGACCACTGAAAATCCTTCCTTTGAAGTCATTCCTGCTTTGGTGTCCCGTTGCAGAGTGTTTACCCTTAAAAGCCTTAAAAAAGAAAGCATCTTAATTATTTTAAACCGGGCATTGACAGATCCGGAAAATGGTCTGGGATTTGAGAAAGACAGGCTGTCTAATGATGCATTGGACCATATTGCAAGGGTGTCTGACGGCGATGCCAGAATTGCGTTGACCAATCTTGAAACAGCTTTGCTTCATTTTGCTCAAAAAAAACAGATTAATGTTCAGGATGTTGAAACGGCCATTGAAAAAAAATCATTATTATATGACAAGGCGGGTGAG